>NZ_LTCZ01000348.1:0-3252 GCF_001583455.1 Rhodococcus sp. LB1
CCCTCGCCGACAACGGCTGGAAAGACGCCATCGCGACCGTCCCCGGACTCGCCGAGGGACTGTCCACCCACGACGGACAGCTGCTCTCCGCCGAAGTCGCTGCCGCCCACGGCTACACCGCTCACACGCCGGCCGCCTAGTTCTCCCCAGGGGTGTGCGGACGCACCGCACCCCTACACGGCCACACATGATCGGCCGCTCGCGACGACCCCACCGGAATCGATCCAGGCGATGACCCGCGCCGCCATCGAGCCACCCTTGATGTCGATGTCGATGTCGTGGTCTGGTCGCGGCCGCGATCACCGAAGGAGTGCACATGACAATTCCCGACCACCAGCACCTGACGAACACGAGTACGCACCCGAGTCAACTCGCGACTCCCGAGTCGGAGGGCTACGCCCGAGGATTGAGTTCGCGGACGATTCAAATGATCGCGATCGGCGGGGCGATCGGCACCGGCCTGTTCTACGGATCGGGCGGCGCGATCGCACAGGCGGGTCCCGCGTTGATCCTGTCCTACCTCGCCGCGGGCCTGGCGATTTTCGTGATCATGCGGGCACTGGGCGAGTTGCTGACCTACCGACCGGTCTCCGGCAGTTTCGCCGAGTACGCCCACGAGTTCCTCGGCCGGTTCGCCGGGTTCGCCACCGGCTGGACCTATTGGGCGGTGTGGGTGAGCACCTGCATGGCCGAGATCACCGTCGCCGGCAAATACATCGAGTACTGGTTCGACATCCAGCCGTGGATCACCGCCCTGGTCGTGCTGACCGTGCTGTTCGGTGCGAACTTGATCTCGGTGCGGCTGTTCGGGGAGGCCGAGTTCTGGTTCTCCGCAATCAAGATCACCGCGATCGTCGGCATGATCCTGATCGGGATCGGGGTGCTGACCATCGGATTCGGTCACGCCGCCCACCCGTCAGTGACCAACCTGTGGGCCGACGGCGGGGTCTTCCCGCACGGTTTCGGCCAGTCCCTGATGACCCTGCAGATCGTGCTGTTCGCCTATGTCGGCGTCGAACTCGTCGGGGTGACCGCCGGGGAGGCACGTGACCCCAAGAAGACGCTGCGCAAGGCGATCAACACCCTTCCGGTCCGCATCGGCTTGTTCTACATCGGTGCCCTGCTGGTGATCATGTCCGTCGCCAGCTGGCGCAATTTTCAGTCCGGGAAGAGTCCGTTCGTCGAAGTTTTCGAGCAGATCGGCATCCCGGCCGCAGCGGGCATCATCAATTTCGTGTTGCTCACCGCCGCACTGTCCTCATGCAACTCGGGCATCTACTCCACCGGCCGGATGCTGCGCAGCCTGTCGCTGCGCGGGGAGGCACCCGCCCGGGTCGGCACCCTCAGCTCCCGCGCGGTGCCGTTCACCGGAATCTGCCTGTCCGCCGGTGTCATGGTCCTCGGCGTCGTCGTCAACGCCGTCTCCCCCGACAAGGCCTTCACCTACATCACCTCGGTGTCCACCGTCGGCATCATCTTCGTCTGGGCCGTCATCCTGGTCTGCCACATGATCTACCGGGGCCGCGTTACCGACGGCACCCTGCCGGCCAGCGACTACCGCCTACCCGGGGCACCGGTCACCACCCCCCTCGCCCTCGGATTCCTCGGCCTGGTCATGGTCCTGCTGTTCTTCACCGACAGTGGGCGCACCGCGCTGGCGGTTGGCGCCGTCTGGGCGGGGCTGGTCTGCGCCGGCTACGCCGCCCTCACCCGACTGGCACCAGCAGGACGAGGCAGCTCGAGCAGTGCCCTGGGCACCGAACAGGGCACCCGATCCGGGGGCGCGTAATGATCCCGGCCCGGCAGGCGGTATCCGGAGTGCCCGCCCCGCAGGCGGAAGCCGTCATCGACCTCGACGCGATCGCCCACAACATCCGGATCCTGCGCGAACACGCCGGTAACGCCGGTCTGATGGCCGTCGTCAAGGCCGACGGATACAACCACGGCGGCGCAGCCGTCGCCGCGGCAGCGCTGGCCGCCGGAGCCCGCGAGATCGGTGTCACCACCATTGCGGAGGCGCTGCAGCTGCGTCGGGCCGGCATTGCGGCGCCAATCCTGTGCTGGCTGAACAACCCCGAGGTCGACTACCGCGGCGCCATCGAGGCGGACATCGAGATCGGGGTCCCCTCCACCACGCATCTGCTCGCCATTGCCGCGGCCGCCTCCGCGTTGGGGAAACCCGCGACGATCGCGATCAAGGTGGACACCGGACTCAACCGCAACGGCGCCTCACCAAGGGAATACCCGCTGCTGCTCGACGAAATTGTCCGGCTCACCCGCGAGGGCACGGTCCGGCTGCGCACGATCTTCTCCCATCTCGCCCACGCCGATGAGCCGGGCAACCCGGTCCTCGACACCCAACGCCAGCGATTCCTCGACGCGATTGCGACGGCGCAGGCGCGCGGACTCGAACCGGAAATCGTGCACCTGGCGAACTCGGCGGCCACTCTCACCCGACCGGACCTGCATTTCGATCTGGTCCGACCGGGAATCGCCGTCTACGGGCTGACACCGGTACCTGAACTGGGGACCTTCGGGCTGATCCCAGCGATGACGGTCCGGACCCGGGTCGCGTTGGTCAAGGAGGTCGCAGCCGGCGAGGGAGTGTCTTACGGGCACGGCTGGATCGCCCCGCGCGACACCGTCGTTGCCCTGCTGCCCGCCGGCTACGCCGACGGAATCCCGCGCGCTCTCGGCGGCAAGTTCGACGTGCTGCTCGGTGGCGTCCGACGGCCGGGAATCGGCCGGGTGTGCATGGACCAGGTGGTCGTGGACCTCGGCCCGGACGGCGGCGGTGTCCGCGAAGGCGACCACGCCGTGTTCTTCGGCAACGGCCGACACGGCGAACCCGTCGCACAGGACTGGGCCGACGCACTCGGCACCATCCACTACTAGGTGGTCACCGGACTACGGGGACGGATCGTGAAGCGATACATCGGCGGCGCTGAGGCGGGCCACCAGCTGCTGGTTCGGCAGTGAGGTCCGGCGTCCCGGTCCACGAGGGCGTTGGACTACCTCTCGGAAGGCCTCGGGGGTGAGGGCGCCGATCGGTGAGCGCGACTTCGGCGCTGACGCGGGCGCGTTCGATGACGGTCAGCTCGGGCAGGACCACCGGATGCCGAAGTTCCTGGGTTCCGTTGGTGGCGACGAGAAAGTGCATGTAGGGGCGGACGTGGTCGGATTCGGTGCGTTGTTCATGTCGGACTCCTACTGCCCCGCAGCTTCTTTCGCGCGGAGATCCTTGCGGAGGAT
>NZ_LTCZ01000349.1:0-3925 GCF_001583455.1 Rhodococcus sp. LB1
GTCCGGTCAGCTCAGCAGTACCCGAATGCGGGATCACGGTGCCGAACGTTGTCTGGTCGGCGCCGTCGGCCACACCGCCATGTTGAATCACGAACGTCCCGCGCCGGCCGTCCAGAGTCGCGTGGATACGTTCCGAGGCAACGTAACCGGCACCTTCGGGCCCCTGGGCCGTAAGAACGTCCGCGACCCCGGTACCGTCCAGGGCGCCTCGATAGGTCTTGCGAATCACGACCCTGGTCAATTTCGGGCCTTCGTCTGGCTCGTCATAGGGAACTTCATCCCAGCTGTCGATGTCGAACTCGGCGTCGACTGTTCGTTGCGTCGTGGTGTCAGCCATGAGGACAAAGAATGCCAGACCGGACTGACAACCTGTGACGGCACTGCAGCGTCCGCACGCGGATCGGCGCCCGATGTCATCTCAGGTCCTCTGTGCCTCGTGGCGGAGTCTCAGTCGCCGATGTAGCCGGTCTCGGGGTTGATCTGACTGAGGAAGTCGCGGATCGACTCCCGATGCTCGTCAATCGTGTTCGGCTGGAGCGGGGCGGATGGAGCGTTCGGTCCGGATTCCCAGTCACAGTCGCAGGCGCCTGGTTCCTCTGGACGTAGCGTCACCGTGAAGACCTCGCCATCGACCGTCAGCGTGAACGACCCGTCGTCAGCCGTCGGTCGGCTGCCACCTGCGGACTCGTCGTGATTCTCGGTACGCATGAACGCATCTTCACATGCGCCGAGCTTGTGGTCAGGCGCGCTGTGGTGGGCTATGGGGCGTCTTGTCGAGTGCCGGTAGACGGCGGGGCAGATGAGCAGTGTCGACAACCGGTCGGGTCGGTGGGCAGGAAATAGGTTGGACGGGGTTCGGTTCAGGTTGATAGCGTGCGCGAGACCGTGACGTCACGCGAGGAGGTGAGACCCATGAACGCAATAACCATGTGGGTGCTCCCACTCGTGTTCACGGTTCGGCGATTGACGTAGGTGTCGTCGGGAGCGCCTCGACAACACGGCAATCCCGAAAGGCAACACCATGCACTTCACCTCTGAGACATCGTCGAACGGTGTCATCGAACGCAATTTCACTCTGGATGAGATCACCGGCGTGCTCTGGTCGCCCACATCCGGAGCCCTTGGCGCACCGCTGCTGCTGTCGGGGCACTCCGGCGGCATGCACAAGAAGGCGCCGGGGCTGGTAGCCAGTGCACTCCGCTGCGTGACCACCTATGGGTTCACCGTCGCCGCCATCGACGCGCCCGGACATGGCGACCGGCCGCGAAGCCTTCAGGATCAACGGTGGGCCGAGGCGATCCATCAGGCCCGGGCGGCGATCGAGCCGATCGCCCCGATCGTCATCGACTACAACATGTCGCTGGCGGAGCGTGCGGTGCCGGAATGGCAGGCGACCCTGGACGCCCTGCAGTCGCTGCCCGAGATCGGCGCCGAAGCGCCGATCGGCTACGGCGGGGTGAATTTGGGCGTCGTGACCGGGCTGATGCTGACGGCGGTCGAATCCCGGATCGCTGCCGTGAGCTTCGGTGGGGTTTACGTACACGACGCTCTGATCGAGGCGGCAAGGAAGATCACCGTCCCGGTCGAGTACCGGATTCCGTGGGACGAGGACGAAATCGACCACACCTCTGCGGTGGCGTTGTTCGACGCCTTCGCCTCGAGGGAAAAGACACTGCACGCCCACCCTGGCAGGCACAACCAGGTGCCCGAATACGAGCGCGACAGTTCGGCCCGGTTCTTCGCCCGCCACCTCGGACGAGCCGTCGACACGGCTTCGGACTGACGTGGACGGTATCGGCGTCCGGCCCGGCGCCGGACGCCGATACCGCCATTTCCACGATCCTGCCGGCCGGATCAGAACAGCGTGTCGCCACCGACTCGTCATTCTGGCCGACCATCGAAATCGGCCGACCACCACCTCAGCCCGAGGCCCGCTCGCCGAGCATGCGTCGGTGCGCAAGTGCCACGACAAGCCCCACCCCGAGCAGACCACCGCACCGCCGGGTCCGCCGCAGCCTGCCCGCCGTGACACCGCGGTTGGAGGTGACTCCGAAACCGCATGTTCCTGCATCACGAGCGTCGGTGTGAAACACGGTCAAACCCGCACCACCGCACGGTGATACGGGTAGCCGTGACACACGTCTACCTCCCGCACCTGCCACGCCAGTGGCAGATAGTATGAGATCTGCGTAGACGCTTGGACGAGGTGGTTGCCGATTCACACGGCCCCCTCGGCCCGACCATCCAGCGTGATGCGCACATACGAAAGGGAATCGCTGATGACCGTCCGCACCGTGAACACAGAGGCAGGGCGACTCTCCGGTGACCACGCCGACGGGGTCACCCGATTCCTGGGAATCCCCTACGCGGCAGCTCCAGCGGGCGAACGCCGATTCGCATCCCCTGGCCCTACCGAACGATGGGCAGGGACCAGGAACGCCACCGGTTACGGCGCTACCGCACCCCAGCCGCCATTGCACCCCGCTCATGCGAATCTGGCACCGCTGATCGGGCCCGGATGGGTCACCGGAGACGGCGACTACCTCAATCTCAACGTCTGGACACCCGACCCCGGCGCGAGCGGGCTTCCGGTGATGGTCTACGTCCACGGCGGCGGGTTCATGATCGGCTCGGGCGCCGCCCCCGCCTTCGACGGCACCTCGTTCGCGCGCGACGGCGTCATCCTGGTCACTGTCAACTACCGACTCGGGGCGGAGGGCTTCCTCGCACTGCCCGGTGAGATCACGAACATTGGATTGCGCGATCAGATCGCAGCACTGCGCTGGGTTCGCGACAACATCGCCGGGTTCGGCGGGAACCCGGACAACGTCACCGTCTTCGGCGAATCGGCCGGCGGCTCCTCGGTCGCGTTCCTGCTGCACTCCCCGCTGGCCGCCGGACTGTTCCAGCGAGCGATCGTCCAGAGCGGACACGACGAGATGGCCCGCCGGCTCGACATCGCCGAAGAACTCACGAAGGCACTCGCCGACCGGCTTGGAACCTCACCGACCACAGACGCATTCCGAGCATTCTCTGCCCCCGACCTGTTGCGCGCGCAGGCAGCTCTGCTCAGAAACGAACCCCGCCCCGACCTGCGCGACGACAACGGCGTCGACCCAGGCCACCGTCGTGCGCTGTTCCTCCCCACCACGGGTGACGACGTCCTCCCCGACCCGGTCGGAGTCCCGAACACACACTCGCGGGGCGTCGACCTGTTGATCGGCACAACACTCGAGGAAGCCAACCTCGGTTTCGGTGCCGACGAGTTCGCCGCCTTCGACGCGCATGACGCCGTAGCCGAGCTGGCCGCCACCTACCCTGATGCCGAAGCGCTCCTCGAACGACACGGTCTACACGACCCGGCCGTCACCCCCGCGCACGCACTCACAGCCGCCTTTACAGACCTGATGTTCCGATCACCGAGCCGCCGCACCGCGCGCCGCCACCCAGGCCCCACCTACGTCTACGAATTCGCATGGCGATCACCACTGCACGGCGCCGCACACGGCCTCGACGTCCCCTTCGTCTTCGACACCACACAAGCATGCCGCGGCCTCGTCGGCGACGCCGCACCCGGCGCCCTCACCCACGCGATGCACCAAACCTGGCTCGACTTCGCGACCCACGGAGATCCCGGCTGGCCCACCTACGACGACGCCAGAATAGCGATGAGGTTCGATGCCAGCCCACACCTCTGCGAGGACACCGCTCCCGACGACACCGGCGCCGAATACCTGCCGTACACCTCCACAAACCGCAGCTCCGCGCACGGGCGAGCATGAGAAACCCGCTCCCAATTTCGGCGCTTGACGAATATAGGACCGTCGCACGAGGTGCGCAGCTTGTGCTGACGGGCAACGCAGTTCATTGCACCCACCCGTCCCAGCATCGCATCGGCACAACAACAATTGGAGGATGGATCCCA
>NZ_LTCZ01000350.1:0-2187 GCF_001583455.1 Rhodococcus sp. LB1
CGGACGTTGCCGCGTTCACCCTCGGGGGAGAAGAACATGTCGGTGTCGGTGCCGCGGCATAAGGCGCGGTGCTGCCAGTCCCGGTCGAGGGGGTGGTGGTGGAATTGATCAGGCACAGCGGGAGGGGTCGCTTTCGAAAGGGGAGCGGTGAGCCGATCCGTCGGTCAGGGGCGGGCGCGCGGGTGTGGCGGGCCTGGGCTTGTGGCCGGGGATGTGTGCCAGGCACATCGATGTCGGGGCGCTGTGGGTGGGCAGGACCTTATTGGTAACCGGGTTGGACTGTAGTGTGTCAGCGCATGGCTTTCCGAAAAGGTTGTGCGACATAACGTTTCGACACATCGCGGTGTACTTCCGATGCCCGGGAGGTGGCAGTCGGGTGGCGGCAGTGACAGGCCGGAGTCCGGGGCTGCGATCGGGTCGACGCCGCGGCCGCAGGGCGTGTCGGTGCGGTGATGCCTGGGCTCGACATCGGTGGGACCGGGGTGAACCCGGATGATTCACATTCGGTCACCTCTAGCGAGGTGGTGAACGGTGTGCCATTGATGGTAGCGACACGGCGAATGATACCGAAGGGTATCGCTCGAAAGTAACTGGCGTCACATCCACTGTCTCGTTCGCCGGCGTCGCCGACCGTGAGGCGCCGGATCCACCTCTTCCGCAGGATTCAGATGTTCCCCGAGCGGCGTGGTGTGCACGTCGGCTGTTCTCCAGCGGTGCGGCTGCCTGTCCGGGTCGGCAACGGGACGTCGTACCCCGCCGCTCCGACAGCCGTTCCGCTCGCGGGAGTCGCCGGTGGCTGGTACGTGGAGCGCGCGCACCTGGACACATGGTCTTACGATACTTACACTTGTCTATATCGTAAGAAGCGTAGTACTCGGGTGGAGCGGGTCATCATGAGCAAAGAAGACGGCAACGCAGGTCGCACGCGGTATCGGGTCGTGAATCGCGGCGCGGGCCGGTTCGGGTTTACTGCCGCGAGCCGGTGGCCCGGCCGCACCGGTGGCGCTGCTGCTGGTCGTTCCCTGCACGGCTCGTCCCCGGCTGTACGTGGTCATCGCGTCGCGGTGGAGCCGCGGATCGCGGGTGGCCGGTTGGGCGGGACGCAGGTTCGGGAGCGCCCGAGGAGTGCGCAGGAGTGGCAGCGGGAGATCACCCGTGTGGTGTCCTCGTTCGAGGGTGCGTCGCGGCGCCCGGCCGGCGGCATCGAGATCGACTTCGAGCTCCGGTTCGATCTCCGGGCGACGGGGCTGGCGCTGGATTGGCTCACCGACGCGTTCCGCACCGCGTTGGACGCCGCCGATCTCGCCGACACCGGCGGTGTGGTGATGCGGGCGTTGTTCGACACCGCCGATACCGACGTGGTCACCATCCAACTGCAGCGGCTGCCCCGTGCCACCCGCGCTGCCCGCACCGAGGGCGGCGCGGGTGACCGGGCGCCGCGCACCGAACGGGGTCTCGCCGATCCGGCCCCGACCGTCACAGTAGGAACCGATCCGCATGGACAGGTCGAATTGGAGACCGCGACCGGCAACCTCACCTATGCGTCCCCGCTGTCACTGTCGGGCGACACGATCTCCTCGACCGAGGTCTCGGAGATCCTCTCCCCGTCCGGGAATGTGAATCGGGCCCTGGCCAACGCCAAGCGGAAAGCTCATCAACTCCTCGGGCTGAAGGTCGGCAACCAGTACCGGTATCCGCTGTTCCAGTTCGAATCCGGTCCGTCGCCGAGCACGCGAACCGGCTCATGGAATGCGACCTCGACCCGTGGGGGACACTGGACTGGTGGTTCACCGAGAACCCACTGATCGGGGACCAGCGGCCGGTGGACCGCCTGACCGCGCACATGCTGACCGAGGCCGAGGTGGAGCTGATGGTGGCGGCCGAGCGGATGGGCATGGACTGACCCCGGTGAGTGAGCGCTACAACGGCCGGCCCCCGCAAACAAAGCTGATCCCCGCGGGCACCACACTGCACCGGATCTCCGGTACCAGATTCCCCGTACCCACCGAACTCGTTCAATGCCAAAGGTATCCGTACGCTCGGCGACCCGCTGCAGGGGCGGTTCGAGCCGATCGACGACTCCCACGGCGGCTACCTGTACGTCGCCCTGTCCCTCGCCGGTGCCGTCGCGGAAGGCATCCTGCGCGATATCCCCATTCCCCGGTCGGGGATCGTGCGCCGCACACG
>NZ_LTCZ01000351.1:0-510 GCF_001583455.1 Rhodococcus sp. LB1
AGCCTGAATCCGTGGATCGGTGATTTCGCTTCTCCCGATTTGGATTTTGGTGATGTCGGCGGTCGGGTGCCACGAGGTGGGCATGGCTGACCTGCTGACCTCCATATCAGCTCATCCACGTTGGGTGTTTTGGGGTCGGGGCCGGGTTGTCGGGGGTCAGGCAGCGTGTGGCAGTTCGTAGTCGATGATGTTGCCCCAGAGGGTTGTCCAGTCTGCCTGCCGCGGCCAGTGAGCCGGAAGGTGGAGCACGGGTTTGCGTGCAGGCCGGGCGAACCGGGCGGGAACGTTGACCAGGTGCCGGCGCAGGGTGGCGCCCCGGGCGACGGCGTGGCGGCCGCCGGCGAGGGTGCCGGCAGCGCGCAGCAGATTGTGCGCGATCGCGGCGCAGAGCACCCAGGCACTGTTCGCGCCGAAACGCCCGGAGGGAATATGGGCGAGTGGTCCGTCGATCAGATCCGCGAACACCGTTTCCACGATCGCGTGTTTGCGGTGCGTGACGTCGGCATCGAC
>NZ_LTCZ01000352.1:0-525 GCF_001583455.1 Rhodococcus sp. LB1
CACAGTCACCTTCGACTCCGCCACCTTCTCGGCGAATTGTGCTGCCACATACCGTCGTACGGTCGATTCCGACACCGCGACGCCGTGGTCGTCGCGCAGGCGTTGCGCAATCGTCGCTACCGTCACCGACGCGGTCAGCTGCCCGTCGATCCAGTCGTGGTGCGCGGCGATCGCCGGCCATGTCACCGCCCGCGCCGCCGGGTCGCCGACCTCCGGGAACCATCCGGTGATCAGCTCCCACCAGAGCGGCTCGTCGAACTTCCCTCCCTCGCCCGGTGTCAACCCGGCCGCCACGGCGGGAGCCAGGTATTTCCGGATGGTTTTTCGGTCGATATCCAGGGCCTCCGCGATCTGCACCTGGGACCGGCCGGCATGCCAATGCCGGAACAACTCCATCAGATCGATCATCGTCCACGTTCTCCTCGCCACCGTCAGGCCCCTTCCCGGGCCCCGTTGTCGGTGACCCAGTCAGGAGCGAACCTGCAGCAGCACCCGAACCCCCGGCCGACACGCCCCAGGGGTGGG
>NZ_LTCZ01000353.1:0-1548 GCF_001583455.1 Rhodococcus sp. LB1
GTGTGCGATGATTGCACTGAGAGTGCCTTTCCGTATGTGGACAATTGTGATGTGAGAATCTTGATTGTCTCACTACGGGAGGCGCTTTCGTCATTCACACGCCTTCACATCCGCCACAATCTCCACGGATCCAGGCTAAGAATAGAGCGGGCTACGAAGCCGACCCGGCGGAACCGCCACCCCCCTGAGGCAACCCCGCCGCTGCGACAGCCTCCCGAGCCTCCTCCGCCGCTCATCACGCTGTAAGGCACGGAAACAATTTGGCGACATAGACCTGCCGCCAGCCTCGACACGTTCCGTTCACGCGTCGATCCGGAATGGCGGCGGCGTGGCGGAACAGTCAACACCCGCGGTCCCGCAGTACATGCCGAGAAAGGCGCGTAGCTTCGCCAGCCATTCGCTGCACGCGGTTGACCGGACCACGTCGCCAGCCGTCGCCAGGCCCAAGTTCCCAGTCCGATCCAGATTTGCCGCTCAGGCATCTAAGCTCCGACGGGATGCCTTGATGTGACCGAGGTTCCGGAGGGTCCAGGCGCACATTCCATCGATCGCCGCTCGGAGGGGCGTGGCCGGGCTCGGTGAGGGTGTGGGCGGCCCGTAGTGGCACGGTGGGATGCGCCTTCCGCTCGACCAGGCCGTCAACTCAAGCTCCGCAGTTCTGGGTGAGCATCTTGTAGTTGATGCCCTCGACTGCGTCCCCCAACTCACTGAAGCACAGGGTGCGCCCACCGAGACACTCGATGACCATCAACGTCCCCTTGTTGGCGAGGTCCGTGAAGATTTCCGGACTAACGAGTCCGCACGCGTCAAATCTGCGTCCGGAGGCGAGCCCGCCGATCACGACTGAATCTTCGCCGCCCAGGCGCCGCACCTCGACGTACGCGGACCCTGGACGACGACGCCGCCAACTACATTGCCGTGGTCGGGTCGGCGCTGTTCCGATCGATGGAATACACCGCAGACAATCACGGCTACTGTGTGCGGCCCCAGAGCGCCCGCGGCGCGAGAGGTGTTCTGGGCGCGGACAAATATCTCGTGAGCATCGTCGGATTCGACGAACTCGCCGACCGGGCCACCACCGAACGCGGGTTCTTCCCGTGGTTCGTGAATCTGCTGTCGAGACATCCGGTGCTCACCTGGCGTGCCGCCGCCCTGCGGAACAGGACCCGGCACGGTCACCTGTTCGTGAAACCCGGCCAGATCTACCGCGATCCGCAGAAACTGCAGTACGCGGCCGACCCGGCAGGGCCCGGCACTCGGTGACCGTGCCCAGGATCGGGGCTGGGCTCAGTCGAACTGAGGGTCCTCGGTCCGGGTGCGCTTGAGCTCGAAGAAGTGCGGGTAGCCGGCCAGCGCGACCACACCGTCCCACACCTTGCCCGCATCCTCGCCGCGGGGAATCCGCGACAGGACCGGGCCGAAGAACGCGACACCGTTGACGTGGATCGTCGGGGTTCCCACGTCCGGTCCGACGGCGTCCATGCCGGCGGCGTGACTCTCGCGCAGTGCGGCGTCGTACTCCTCCGACTCGGCGGCCTCGGCCAGTTC
>NZ_LTCZ01000354.1:0-1920 GCF_001583455.1 Rhodococcus sp. LB1
CAACTCCGCCGCACCGATCAGAGCGATGTCACCGATCGGGCGGTCGGGCGACGCCGTGACCGCGTCGAGGATGCGGACGAACTGGTCTGCGAAACCGCGCACGGTCCTCGCGTCCAGGATGTCGGTGGCGAACCCGAATGCCGCAGACATTCCGGCAGGTTCGCCGGCTCCGTCCACGTTCTCACTCAGGGTCAGGTACAGGTCGCATTTGGCGACCTCCACACCGGGGTCGACGACCTCGACGGTCAGCCCGGGCAGTTCGAGGCGGCTCTCCTCGGTGTTCTGGAACTCGAGCAGCACCTGGAACAGCGGGGTGTGCGCGGTCGACCGCACCGGGTCGACCGCCTGCACCACCCGGTCGAACGGCACCTCCGCGTGCCCGAAGGCCCCGAGGTCGGTCTCGCGGACCTGCGCCATCAGATCGGTGAAGGAGTGCTCGGGTGCGACGCGGGTCCGCAGCACCACGGTGTTGACGAACATGCCGACCATCTCGTCCAGTGCCGCGTCGCCGCGACCGGCGACGGGCGTGCCCACCGCGAGGTCCGTCTCGCCGCTCAGCCGGCCGAGCAGGACGGCGAGTGCGGCGTGCGCGACCATGAACAGCGTCGAATCGTGGCCCCGGGCGAGGTCGGACAGCTTCTTGTGAAGGTCCGCGGTGATCGCGAACGGCACGGTGGCGCCGTGTGAGGACCGCTGCAGTGGGCGCCGGCGGTCGGTCGGCAGCTCGAGCAGCTCGGGCATCCCGTCGAGGGTCCGGCGCCAGTAGTCCAGCTGCGCCGAGATCGGCGAGTCCGGGTCGGTGTCGCTGCCCAGGGTGCGGCGTTGCCACAGCGCGAAGTCCGCGTACTGCACCGGCATCGGCGCCCATCCGGGCGGACGTCCGTGCGTGCGCGCGGTGTACGCGACCATCACGTCACGGGCGAGCGGCGCCATCGACGAGCCGTCCGCCGCGATATGGTGCAGCACCAGGACCACCATGTGCTGATCCGGACCGATCCGCAACACCGCGATGCGCATGGGGACGTCGCGGCTCACGTTGAATTCGGCCGACGCCAGAGGCACCAGCTCGGTGCGCAGCGCCGTCTCGTCGGGCACGGTGACCGGGGTGAGGTCGAGGGTCACCCGATCCGCGGGCAGCACCACCTGGTGCGGGCCGTCTGCGGACCCGGGATAGACGGTGCGGAGCGGCTCGTGCCGTTCGACGACGTCGCCGAACGCGGCGCGCAGAGCGTCGATGTCGAGTTCGCCGGTCAGGCGCAGCGCGATCGGAACGTTGTAGGCAGGCGAGGTCGTGTCGACCTGGTTGACGATCCACATCCGCTGCTGTGCGAGGGACAGCGGCACCCGGTCGGGGCGCGGGGCCGCCGTCAGGGCGGGACGCGCAGCGGTGCTGCGATCCGCCTTAGCGGCACGGGCGGCGAGCTCCGCCACGGTCGGCGCCTCGAACAGCTCCCGGACACCCAAGCCGACGCCGAGCGCGGAGTTGATGCGGGCGACGGCGCGGGTCGCGCTCAGCGAGTTGCCGCCCAGGTCGAAGAAGTTGTCGTCGAGCCCGGCCCGGTCGAGTCCGAGCACCTCGGCGAAGACGTCTGCCACGGCGTGCTCGGCCGTACTGGCCGACGCGCGGAACACGGTGCGGACGATCGCGAAATCCGGGGTCGGCAATGCCTGCCGGTCCAGCTTGCCCACCGGGGTGAGGGGCAGTTCGTCGAGGATGACGATGGTCGCGGGCACCATGTGGGCGGGCACGAAGCCGCGCACATGGTCGGTCAGTTCGGTGACGTCAGGTTCGTCGTCACCGGACGGCAGGACGTAGGACACCAGGACGGTGTCCCCGGACGGGGCGGTGCGGCCGAGTGTCACCGCGAACGCGACGCGGGGATGCCGTGTCAACGCTGCGTCGATTTCGCCGAGTTCGAC
>NZ_LTCZ01000355.1:0-6741 GCF_001583455.1 Rhodococcus sp. LB1
TCGAATCCGGGGCGCCCCGGCCCGCCGCGATCGTGGGCGGTCCGGTCGGATTCATCGGTGCCGCGGAGTCGAAGGAAGCGTTGATCGAGCACCCGAGCGGACTGGACTATCTGGTGGTCCGCGGCCGCCGGGGTGGCAGTGCCATCACGGCTGCGGCGCTGAATGCGATTGCGAGCGAGGTCGAATGAGCTCCGAAGAACGGGTGACCGGCAAACTGTGGGGCGTCGGCATCGGACCGGGTGACCCGGAACTGGTGACGGTGAAGGCCGCGCGGGTCATTGCCGAGGCCGATGTGGTGGCGTTCCACAGCGCCCGGCACGGCAAGAGCATCTCCCGCGCGGTCGCGGCGCCGTACCTGCGAGACGGCCAGATCGAGGAGCACCTCGTCTACCCCGTCACCACCGAGACCGTCGACCACCCCGGCGGATACCAGGGGGCGATGGACGAGTTCTACGAGGAGGCGTCACAGCGACTCGCCGCCCACCTCGACGCCGGCCGTTCGGTCGCGCTGCTCGCCGCGGGCGACCCGCTTTTCTACAGCTCGTACATGCACATGCACAAGAGGCTGGCGCAGCGCTTCGAAGCGGAGGTCATTCCCGGAGTGACGTCGATCAGCGCCGCCTCCGCCGCGCTGGCGATGCCGCTGGTCGAGGGCGAGGAAATCCTCACGGTCCTGCCCGGAACGCTGCCGCGCGGCGAGCTGACGCGGCGCCTGCGGGAGACCGACGCCGCCGCGATCCTGAAGCTCGGACGCACGTACCCGGCCGTCCGGCAGGCGTTGAAGGACTCCGGCCGCATCGACGAGACGTGGTACGTCGAGCGGGCCAGCACGACCAGGCAGAAGATCGACGCCGCGGACGACGTCTCGGACAGCGACGTCCCCTACTTCTCGATCGCCATCGTGCCCAGCCCGTCGAACGCCCGCCGCGACGACGCGGCACCGCAGGGCGAACTCGTCGTCGTCGGGCTCGGTCCCGGCGACCAGGCCTGGACGACACCGGAAGTGCAGCACGAACTGTCGCTCGCCACCGACCTCGTCGGCTACGGCCCCTACATCGACCGGGTCCCCGAACGTCCCGGCCAGCGCCGTCACTCCAGTGACAACCGCGTCGAGGCCGAACGCGCCGCGATGGCACTCGACCTGGCCAAGAACGGGGCCCGCGTCGCCGTCGTGTCGTCCGGTGACCCGGGTGTGTTCGCGATGGCCGCCGCGGTGCTGGAAGTCGCGGCCGAGGAGCAGTGGCGCGGCGTCCCCGTGCGCGTCCTGCCCGGCATGACCGCCGCGAACGCCGTCGCGAGCCGGGTCGGCGCACCCCTCGGGCACGACTACGCCGTCCTGTCGCTGTCGGACCGGCTCAAGCCGTGGGACGTGGTGGCGCAGCGCATCTCCGCGGTCGCGAGCGCCGACATGGCCTTCGCCGTCTACAACCCCGCGTCGAAGTCACGCACCTGGCAGGTCGCCGCGATGCGCGATCTGGTTCTCGAGCACCGCTCCCCCGACACCCCGGTGATCATCGGCCGCGACGTGGCCGGCGCGCAGGAGTCGGTGCGGGTCGTGCGGCTCGCGGACCTCGACCCGGCCGAGATCGACATGCGGTGCCTGCTCATCGTGGGCTCCTCCATGACGACCGTCGTCGAGAACGAACACGGAACGAGGGTGTTCACGCCCCGGCGTTATCCGGGCTGAGTACCTCAGTCGACGCGGCCGGAGCGGAGTTCGGTCACCGCGATCCGGGCGGCGTGCCCGATCGCGGCATCGACCACCGGTAGCACGGGATCGGTTCGGGCGGCGCGGGTGAAGACTGCGACCGCGACGGGCGTCTCACCGGGAAACGTCACGACAGCCACCTCGTTGCGGATGGCGCCGATGGTCCCGGTCTTCCCGGCGACGTCCACCTCGGAATACGGGAACCCGGACCGGATGCGGTGCTGCCAGATCTGCGCGGACATCACGTGCCGGACGAACTCGCCCTGCGGCCCGGGCACCGCCCTTCCGGTCCAGATCGCGTCGAGAAGCGAGGTCATCTCCCGCGGAGTCGTCGCGCTCGCATACGACGGGTCGTAGGCGGACACGGTCCACGCCTCGTCATTGTCGGCCAGTGCCGCGAATGCCTCGGCGGTGGTGTGCGCGTGGGCGTCGATCACCAGGCTGCGGTGCGCATCCGCTGTGCCGCCGATGATGCGCGTGCTCGTCATGCCCAACTCGGACAGCGCCCGCTCGACGCTCTCCAGTCCCACCTGCCCGAGAACGAGGTCGGCGGCGGCGTTGTCGGACACGGTCATCATCGACATCGCCAGATCCCGCCAGCTCAGCACCACGGGATCACGGAACGTCGACACCCCCGTCGGCCCCGGAGTGCAGTCGGCCGGATTGATCCGGACTGTCGCGGTCGGCGACAACTCCCCGGATTCGAAAGCACGGCACAGGGCTACGAGTAGCGGAAGTTTGTAGACCGACGCCAGAACCACGAGGTCGTCCGCGCCGACCGCGATGTCACCCCCGTCGTCGATCGGGGTCCCGACGCGGCGGGCGTGCAGCCATCCGGTGCACCCGGCGTCGGCGAAGACGTCACGGATCCGCTTCTCCGCCGACACGGTCATCGATCGGCCCTCAGCAGCACCCGGTCGAGGGCGGCAGCGGACGGTGCGACGTCGGCCCCGGAGCGCCAGACGATCCGTAGGCGCAGCGGGAGATCTTCACGCAGCAGATCGACCCAGGCCACACCCGGCATGACCGTCGGCGCCGTCGCCGTCACCCCGAAATGACCGCCCGCTGCCACGTGCGTGAGAATCTCGCGCGGACCCGGTGCGATCACGATGTCCGGGTCCACACCCCGGGCCCGCCACAGGTCGACGAACAGGTCGTGGGCAGGCGGATTGTCCGAGCGTGGACCGGTGGCGAGCACCAGCCCGCGCAGCATCCGGACCTGCGCCTTCCTCGCGACCGCCGCGGGGTGGTCGTCCGGCACCACCACCCACCGTCGAAGCCTCAGCACCGGCCCACTGTCGAGACCAGTGAGCAGAGCGGGATGTTCGACCACGGCGACGTCGAGACTGCCCGAGCGGACGGCGTCCACGAGTTCGGTGGTGGACGCCGTGGTCGTCACCACGCGAGTTGGCCGGGCCTCGTCCGCGTCGCGAAGGGCACGGACGCACCGCACCACCACACCGTCGGCCACCGAGTGCGGGACACCCCATCGCACCACCGCGTCGCGACCGCCGGCGATGCGGTGCGCCTCGTCTTCGAATCGGGCCGCGTCGGCGACGAGAAGCCGCGCACGCGGTAGCAATTGGCGTCCGGCGTCCGTGAGCCCGACTCCTCGGGCACTGCGCTGGACCAGCTCCGCGCCGAGTCGCTGTTCGAGCCGCCGCACTCCCTGTGACAGCGGCGGTTGCGTCATTCCGAGCCGGGATGCGGCGTTGCCGAAATGTCCCTCTTCCGCAACGGCGACAAAGAAACTCAGGTGGCGGAGCAGATCCATGGCGACCATTGAACCAGTTCCGACCGCCCCCGTCAGGCGACGCCACCGGTTCCCAGGCACAAAACATTGCCCTGAACTGCGGCGATAGCGCACCCGACTCGCGACCACGCCGCTTTCGTCTTTGCGCTATGAGTGTCCGCATCCGACATTGGATCCATGCCCACATACCGAAATCATCCGAAGCCACGGCGCACCGGTCGTCGCGGTGCCGTCACTCTCGCGCTGGCTCTGCCCCTGCTGCTCGGGGCGTGCACGGCCACCGCGGAACAGGCCCAGCCCACCACGTCGGTGGCTGCGGCGCCGGATCGGCGGCCCCTCGACGCGACGATCGCCGCCCTGGAGGCGCAGTACTCCACGCGGATCGGAGTGACGGCCGTCAATCCCGTGACCGGCGAGGTCTACAGCCACCGAGGCGACGAACGGTTCGCGATGTGCTCGACGTTCAAGGCCTACGCGTCCGCCGCGGTCCTGCGCAAGACCGAGGACGGGTCGACGTCACTCGACAAGTCGGTCGTGATCGAACCCGGCGACCTCGTCGAGAACTCGCCGGTCACCGCCGCAGCGGTCGGCACCCCGATGACCTTGGGGAAGATCGCCGAAGCAGCGCTGACGCAGAGCGACAACACTGCCGGGAACTACCTGCTCCGCGAGATCGGCGGTCCGCAGGCGGTCACCGATTTCGCCCGAGTCGTCGGAGACGAGAGCACACGACTGGACAGGTGGGAGACCGAACTCAACACCGCATTCCGCGACGACCCCCGGGACACGACGACACCGAACGGCATCGCACAGGGTTTCCGTGCGCTGCTCCTGGGAGACGCCCTCGACACGGCCAGTCGTGACCAACTCCTCGAGTGGATGCGGGCGAGCAAGACGTCGGACAAGCGAATGCGCGCCGGTCTGCCCACCGGATGGACTGCCGCCGACAAGACCGGTGGCGGAGGCTTCGGCACCGCCAACGATGCCGGTGTCGCATGGAGTCCGGACGGCGCCCCCATCGTCCTCGCCATCCTCACCGACAGCCTCACGAATCAGGAAGGCGCGCAGGGAAACAACCAGGCGATCGCCGACACCACCGCGGCCGTCATCGAGGGCATGACTGCGCCGTGAGCCATCCGAGCACGTGTACCGGTACCGAACCTCGCTCTCTACTGCACAGGTGGGGCAACAGCTGGTGCGTCGACGGACGGAGCGAGCTGCCGCTAGCTCACGACGTCGTGACTGCGCACCGCCCGGCGCAGAGGCCTTTCCGTCTTGGCGACGCGCCGCCCGGCCACCGTCAACATCGGGCGCGGGATTCCGATACCCATCACCGGCACCCCTGTCACATACCCTTCCCGGTAGAGGTAGTTCGACGCATCGGCCACTTCGTCCCGAGTCAGGGGCGAGGGCACCCAGCCGACGGTCTCACCGATGGCATCCGCGTCCAGAATCGGACTTCGGTACCCTTCCGTCGCCTTCGCGAGAAGCCAACGCAGAACAGCGTCACGAACCGCCCATTGACGATCGGTAGCTGCATTCACATTTCAGTCCTCCGGTAGATGCCGTTGATGCTTGCATGCACCATAGCCACCGCCCAGGAATAAGCAAGTTCGTGAGCGTTCCTGGGGTTCTTGGGATCTCACGCAAGGACGCTTCCAGCAGGGCACCACGTGCGAGCCGGATGCCGAAGTGGACTTATCCACTTTCCTGGGTATGGTCGGGATCAGTTCGTGGTTGCCACCCTCGAAGATGGAGCGACAATGGCTGACAAATCCGCCGTCAAGAGTTCGAAACAGTCCGCACGCGCACTCGAGGAGCGCCGGGCGGAGAAGCGGGCGAAGGCCAAGGAGTCGACGGAGATCATCCGAAAACGAAAGGGCTGAAGCCGTATTGAAGGATCGCGGCGGATTTCCCGGAGGACGGCCCTGCAACCCTCTGCGACAGTAGCCGGCGCCAGGGTCGGCCAACACGCCGCTCCGGCATATCGGCGACCGGAGTGTTCTTCCACCGCGCGCACTCGACTGCGGCGAGGGATCCGATAGACCTGGCCGCGACCAACCGATCACCGATGAGGGTCACGAAGGACGAGGAGCCCACCCCGCCCCGGCGCACGGAACGTGCACAACCCTTGACTCGGACACCTATCATCCGAGTAAACTAGGACAATATAAATCCAAGTTAGGAGACGGGCATGAAGATCGTCATTTTCGGAACCGGACTCATCGGGAGTCAGGTCGCATCGTCGCTGAGCGAGTCCGGGCACGACGTCGCGGCTCTCGGTCGCGGCGACGGTATCGACACCACCACCGGCAAGGGCGTCGCGGAGGCTGTGGAGGGCGCCGACGTCGTCGTGGACCTCACCAACTCGCCGTCGTGGGAAGACGACGACGTCCTGGCCTTTTTCCGCGAATCGACGACGCACATGCTCGCCGCCGAAGAGGCGGCAGGCGTGGGGCACCATGTCGTCCTGTCCATCGTCGGCGCCGATCGACTCCCCGACTCCGGATACATGCGTGCCAAAGTCGCCCAGGAGGATCTGGTCAAGTCCGGCCCCATCCCCTACTCGATCGTGCGATCGACGCAGTTCTTCGAGTTCATCGCCGGCATCGCCGCGGCAGGCACAGTCGGCGAGACGGTGCATGCGACCCCGGCACATCTTCAGCCGATCGCCTCGAAAGACGTCGTCACCCGGGTAGCAGAGGTCGCCGTCGGCGCCCCGCTGGGCGGCACAGTCGAAATTGCGGGACCTGAACCGCTCGGCATCGATACACTCGTTCGACGGCTGTTCGCCTCGACCGGCGACCAGCGGACCGTGACGACCGACCCCGATGCCGGCTATTTCGGCGCCAAACTCGATGACGCTGCGATCACTCCGACACCCGGCGCCAATGCCTGGATCGCACCGACCACTCTGGACGAGTGGTTGCGCGAACACGCCTGAAACAATGACGCAGTGCCACCCCGCAACACCGACACAGGGGCGTGGATAGAGTCGTGGCCATGAAGCTTTCCGGTGGTGTGGAGTGGGCACTTCACTGCTGCGTCGTTCTCAGCCAGGCCGAAAGCCCGGTACCCACTGCCCGGCTGGCCGAACTGCACGGTGTGTCGAAGACATACCTCGCCAAGCACCTGCAGTCGCTCGCACGTGCCGGCCTCGTCCACCCCACCGAGGGCCGCGACGGCGGATACGTCCTGACCCGCGCACCCGAGGCCATCACCGTCCTCGACGTGGTCCAGGCCGTCGACGGAACCGAGCCCGCCTTTCGGTGCACCGAAA
>NZ_LTCZ01000356.1:0-2095 GCF_001583455.1 Rhodococcus sp. LB1
CGTCGAACTGCGCGCGCAGTGCGTCCGCGGTGATGTCGACACCCACGTTGACACCCGTCTTGAAGACGGTGCCCTCGGAGTTCATCTGATCGAGACGGCGGTCGATGTGCCGCTTCTCCATCTTGAACTCGGGGATGCCGTACCGCAGGAGCCCGCCGATGCGGTCGGCCCGCTCGAACACGGTGACCATGTGGCCGGCGCGCGTCAGCTGCTGCGCTGCAGCGAGACCCGCGGGACCGGAACCGACGACGGCGACCTTCTTGCCCGTCGAGCGGGTCGGGTGCACCGGCTTGACCCAGCCCTCGTCGAAGGCGCGGTCGATGAGCTCGACCTCGACCTGCTTGATGGTGACCGGGTCCTGGTTGATGCCCAGGACGCACGACGCCTCACAGGGTGCGGGGCACAGCCGCCCGGTGAACTCCGGGAAGTTGTTGGTCGCGTGCAGACGCTCGATGCCGTCGTGCCACCGGTCCTTGTAGACCAGGTCGTTCCACTCGGGAATCAGGTTCCCCAGCGGACAGCCGTTGTGGCAGAACGGGATACCGCAGTCCATGCACCGACTGGCCTGAGTCTTCAGGGTGTCCGGCGGGAACTCCTCGTAGACCTCGTTCCAGTCGAGCAGGCGCAACGGCACCGGTCGGCGAACCGGAAGTTCGCGTGACGTGTGCTTCAGGAAGCCGCTTGGATCACCCACGAGCTGCCTCCATCACTGCCTCGTCCACGTTCTTTCCATCCTTCTTCGCGGCCTCGATGGCCAAGAGCACCTTCTTGTAATCGCGGGGCATCACCTTCGCGAAATGATTGACCTGCTGCGACCAGTCGGAGAGGATGCGCGCGGCAACCTCCGAGCCCGTCTCGTCGCGGTGACGCTCGATGGCGGACTTCAGCCAGGTGAAGTCGTCACCCGTCAGGTCCTCGAGATCCACCAGTTCCGTGTTGAGGTTGTCCTCGAACACCTTGTCCGGGTTGTAGACGTACGCAACGCCACCGGACATGCCGGCACCGAAGTTACGACCCGTCGCACCGAGGATGACGACCTTTCCGCCGGTCATGTACTCGCAACCGTGGTCGCCGACTCCCTCGACCACCGCGGTGGCGCCGGAGTTACGGACCGCGAATCGCTCGCCCACGACACCGCGGAGCAGAGCCTCACCGCTCGTGGCACCGAACAGGATCACGTTGCCGCCGATGATGTTGTCCTCGGCGACGAAGCCGGGCGCGGTCTCCAGCGGCGGGCGCACCACGAGGCGTCCACCGGACAGGCCCTTGCCGACGAAGTCGTTTGCATCGCCGTGCAGGCGCAGCGTCATGCCCTTGGGGACGAACGCACCGAAGCTGTTACCGGCCGAACCGGTGAACGTGATGTCGATCGTGTTGTCAGGCAGGCCCTCGCCGCCGTACGCCTTCGTCACCTCGTGGCCGAGCATGGTGCCGACCGTGCGGTTGACGTTGGTGATCGGCGACTCGAACGCGACCTTCTGGCCCTTGTCGAGAGCGTTGCGGCTCTGGACGATCAGCTGCTGGTCGAGTGCCTTGTCGAGGCCGTGGTCCTGGGTGCCCGTGCGGTACAGGTCCTGGTCCATGAACGCCGACTCGGTCTCGTGCAGGATCGGCGACAGGTCGAGGTTGCCGGCCTTGCTGCCCTTCCAGTGCTCGAGCGCCTTCGTGGTGTCGAGAACGTCGACCTGTCCGACGGCCTCGTCGAGGGTGCGGAAGCCGAGTTCGGCGAGGAGTTCGCGCACCTCTTCGGCGATGAAGAGGAAGAAGTTCTCCACGAACTCCGGCTTGCCGTTGAACCGCTTGCGCAGAACGGGGTTCTGCGTGGCGACACCCACGGGGCACGTGTCGAGGTGGCAGACCCGCATCATGATGCAGCCCGACACCACCAGCGGAGCGGTCGCGAAACCGAACTCCTCGCCACCGAGCAGCGCGGCGACCATGACGTCGCGGCCGGTCTTGAGCTGGCCGTCGACCTGCACGACGATGCGGTCGCGCAGACCGTTGAGCAGCAGCGTCTGCTGGGTCTCGGCGAGGCCGAGCTCCCAGGGGGCGCCCGCGTGCTTCATCGACGTCAGCGGGGTGGCACCGGTGCCAC
>NZ_LTCZ01000357.1:0-24403 GCF_001583455.1 Rhodococcus sp. LB1
CCACCCGCAAGGACTTGACCGGCATTCTTTCACGGGCTCTCCGATGACACCTTTACTCGGCCCTCACCGGGGACAAGGGTTGTTGAGCTCTCACACGTGGCGCGGCTGCTGGCATCGCTTCGCGGATGCGAGCATGGATTGGTGACTGACTCTCACGGAGCGGATTGCCCGTCCGGCCTTCGCGAGTGGCGATAATCTCCGCGGCAATGGAAATCGCGGTTTCCGCGGGCGTTCGGCCCCCGATGTCGAGTCCAATCGGCGCGTGCAATCGGCCGAGTTCGGTGTCACCGAGGCCGAGCCGTCGCAGGTCCCGTTCGCGGTTCAGACAGGTCCGGCGCGATCCCATCGCGCCCACATACCCCACCTCGAGTCGCAGCGCCCGCTCGAGTAGCGGCAGGTCGAACTTCTCGTCGTGCGTGAGGACGCACAGCGCCGACCTCCCATCAAGCTGCTGGGACTGCAGATATCGGTGGGGCCAGTCGATGACTATCTCGTCCGCCTCCGGGAACCGTGCGCGGGTGGCAAACACCGGCCGAGCGTCACAGAGTGTCACGAAGTAACCCATGAGCTTTCCCACTTGAATCACCGCGCGGGCGAAGTCGATCGCTCCGAACACGATCATGCGTGGAGGCGGTGCGAAGCTGCTCACGAAGAGGCGAACGGCCGACTGGCAGTGGTCCCCGGCGCTACATTCGGCGATACCGGTGGATCCGGCGTCCAGCATCCCGGCCATCCGGATCTCGATGGCGCGGTCGAGGTCGGTGTCGCCGGTGGATCCGTGGAGCACGTCACCTAAGAGCAGGTGCGTCGCGTTTGTGCTGTCGAGTGTGGTGGCGAGTGCGACGGGTGCCTGTGTGGCCACGGATTGTTGCACTTTGTCGAGCATCTGTGCGAGCGCGGGTGTCTGCGGGCTGATGAGGACCTCGATGGTGCCGCCGCATGTCAGTCCGACGGCGAAGGCGTCGTCGTCGGACACGCCGAACCGCTGGTAGGACGGCTGACCGGTCGAGATGACGTCGTGGGCGATGTCGACGACGGCTGCTTCGATACATCCGCCCGAAATGCTGCCGACCACAGCGCCGTGTTCGGAGACGGCCATCGCGGTGCCCGGGCCGAGTGGTGCGCTGCCGAATGTCTGGACCACGGTGGCGACCGCGTAGGTGATGTTCTCGTGGTTCCAGCTCACGAGTTGGTCGAGGATTTCACGCATGTGGCACCTTCTTTCGGTGGTCTGCTGAGGTAGGCTAATTAACATTCGTTACAATGAACGTTTGTCCTGAAGCGGCCGCGCACGCCCGGTTCGGCGGCTGAGAAGGTGGGGATCATGACTGACTACATCGACAAGCGTTCGGCGTCCGTTCCGTCCGTCACGCGGGCGGACGTATTCGATGCCGCATTGACGCTGTTCGCTGAACGTGGATATCACGGCACGTCGCTCAAGCAGGTGGCGGAGCGGCTCAACATTCGGACGCCGAGTCTGTACAACCACATGGAGTCGAAGAGTTCGCTGTTGAGTGAGATCGTCCTGGGCACCCTTGACCGCGTCGTCGCGGACTTCGACCGGGTGATCGTCGAGGTCGACGATCCGGTCGAGCGGCTGCGGGTCGCCACCGAGGTCTATGCGTTGCATCATGCCACCCATCCCCGGGAAGCGTTGGTGGTCAATCAGGATTCCGCGAGCCTCGATGAGCCGGAGCGCACCTCGGCGCAGCAGATTCGCCGGGACCATGAGCGTGCGTTCCGGCAGATCATCATCGACGGCGAGGAGGCGGGTGTCTTCGTCGTCGAGACGCCGAAGCTGGCGTCGTTCGCGATTCGGGAGATGTGTGTCAGTATCGCCCGCTGGTTTCACGAGGGTGGTGAGCTGACGGCGGAGGACGTGGCCCGGCAGTACAGCGAGTACGCCTTGAGCATGGTGGGCGCCAAACGGGCGTCGGGTAGTCGCCGAGGCCGGGCACGGAAGCCGGCCGCCGCGCGCTGACCGTTCGGTCGCGGCGACCGGCTTCCGATGTCGCACCTGGTCAGGCATAGGGGTCTGCGAGCCCGACGTACCGGATATCGAGGTATTCGTCGATTCCTTCGAAGCCGCCTTCGCGGCCGAGACCCGATTGCTTGACCCCACCGAACGGTGCGGCAGGGTTGGACACGACGCCGACGTTGATCCCCAGCATCCCGGTCTCGAGTTCCTCGCTCATGCGGAGGGTGCGCGCGGTATCGCGGGTGTAAACGTAGGCGACGAGTCCATATTCGGTGTCGTTGGCGACCTGGACGGCGTGCTCCTCGTCCCGGAAGGTCGTGATCGGGGCCACGGGCCCGAAGACCTCTTCGCGGAGGATGCGCGCATCGGTGGTGACGCCGGTCAGCACCGTCGGGGAGTAGAAGTAGCCGTCGCCCGGCACCGGCCGACCTCCGGTGACGATCGCGGCGCCGTGTGCGACGGCGTCCTGGACCAGGTCGTGAACCTTGGCCCGGGACTCCTCGTCGATCAGCGGGCCGAGCTGGGAATCCGCCTCGATACCGGGCCCGACGACCAGGCGTGCCATCTTGTCGGCGAGCTTGGTCGCGAACTCCTCCGCGACGGCCTCGTGCACGAGGAACCGATTCGCCGCCGTGCAGGCTTCCCCCATGTTGCGCAGCTTGGCGACCATGGCGCCGTCGACGGCTGCGTCGATGTCGGCATCGGCGAACACGAGGAAGGGCGCGTTGCCGCCGAGCTCCATGGAGGTCCGCAAAACTTGCTGCGCCGAATCCGCGAGCAGCCGCCGGCCGACTTCGGTCGATCCGGTGAACGAGAGCTTCCGCAGCCGGGGGTCGGTGATGAGCGGGCCGGTGACCGCTCCGGCGCGCGAGGTAGGAATGACGTTCAGCACCCCGGTGGGCAACCCGACCTCCTCGAACACCTGCGCCAACAACAGCGTGGTCAAGGGCGTCAGTGTGGCGGGTTTGACGACCATGGTGCAGCCGGCCGCGATCGCGGGGGCGATCTTGCGGGTCGCCATGGCCAGCGGGAAGTTCCACGGTGTGATGAACAGGCAGGGACCCACGGGCCGTTTGTGGACCAGCAGCCGGGTCTTGCCATCGGGTGCCGCAGCGTATCGGCCCGACACGCGGACAGCCTCCTCGGAGAACCACCTAAGGAACTCGGCGCCGTAGGTCACCTCGCCCAGCGCCTCCGCGAGCGGTTTGCCCATTTCCAGGGTCATCAGTAATGCAAAGTCGTCGGATCGGGCGATCACGGCGTCGAACGCTGCCCGCAGAAGTTCGGCACGCTCACGGGGAGCTGTTCGTGCCCAGTCTCTTTGGGCCGTTGCCGCGGCGTCGAGGGCGGCGGCTCCGTCGGCGATAGTGGCGTCGGCTACGACGGCGAGTTCCCGACCGGTCGCCGGATCGTGCACGGCGAAGGTGTTACCCGAGTCGGACGGGCGCCACCGCCCGCCGATGAACAGTCCGGTCGGGACCGACTCGAGTACCGCCTGCTGGGGTGTCTGAGTGCTCGTCAAGTGCTTCCTCACTTCTCATCGAAAATGATGACTTGCCGGATGGCGTTGCCGTCGGCGAGTTGGTCCATGGCGGCGTTGATGTCCGACAGCGCGATCCGGGACGAGATCAGCTTCTCGACCGGGAGTTTCCCGTCGCGCCACAGCTGCGCAAAGACCGGAATGTCGCGGGACGGTACCGCGGAGCCGAGGTAGCTGCCGATGACGGTCCGGGCACCGGCCACCAGAGCAAGCGGCGAGATCGAGGACCGAGCGTCCGGGGCCGGAAGCCCCACGGTGACGGTGGTGCCGCCGGGAGCGGTGGCCGCGACGGCGGTCTCGAAGGCGCGCGGATGCCCCGCAGCCTCGATGACAATCGGGGCCTGAATGTTCCGTTCCGCAACTTCTTGGGGGGTGTAGATTGCGGACGCACCCAACTTCGTTGCCTGGGTGAGCTTGTCAAGATTCGAGTCGACTCCGATCACAGCACCTTGACCGAGGGACAGCGCGGTAATCAGCGCTGCCATACCGACGCCGCCGAGCCCGACGACCATGACAGCTTGCCCCGGCGCCGGGCGGCCTGCGTTGATCACCGCACCGCCCCCGGTCAACACGGCACATCCGAGTACGGCGGCGATCTCGGGTGGAACGTCGTCCCCGACGGGAACGACCGAATGCTGGTCGACGACGGCGTGCGTGGCGAAACCCGAGACGCCGAGGTGGTGTTTGACGTCGGTGCCGTCGCGGTGCAGACGGATACCGCCGCCGAGGAGGGTGCCGGCAGTGTTCGCCGCGCTGCCTGGGGAGCAGGGCAGTTTGCCGTCGGTTCGGCATTCGGCGCAATTGTTGCAGCGAGGCAGGAAAGCCATGACTACCCGCTGACCGACCGCCAGATCCGACACGCCGTCGCCGAGCTGTTCGATCCGACCGGCCGCCTCGTGACCGAGCAGCATCGGGATCGGCCGCGACCGGTTGCCGTCGACGACCGACAGGTCGGAATGACAAATTCCCGCCGCCTCGATCCGGATGAGGACCTCACCGGGACCCGGCGGGTCGAGTTCGAGCTCGGCGATCGAAATGGGTGTCGACTCCGCGTACGGCCGGGGACGGCCGCTCGACTCGAGAACGGCTCCGCGAATCTTCATAGTGATATTTCCCTTCTTCGGCGTCTGACAGCACTGGCTGCGACCGCACCCCGGGCGCCGGGTGCGCGGGGGACGGCGAACTACGTAGTGGCGGCTGACTCGGGTCGGTGCAGCCGGTGTCGTTGAATCTTCCCCGAGCCGGTACGTGGAATTGCAGTCACCGCAATGAATTCCGCCGGCACTTTGAAGTAGGACAACGCCGCAGCGCAGCGGCTTCGCAGATCGTCCTCATCGATTCCGTTGTCGTCTGCGGCGACCACGAACGCGATGGGGACCTCGCCGAGCGCGTCGTGTGGCGCTGCGACGACGGCCGCGTCGGTCACGCCCTCGCATGCGATGAGGACGTCCTCGATCTCTGCGGGATAGATGTTCTCACCGCCGCGGATGATCAGCTCCTTGATTCGCCCGCTGATGCGGATGAACCCGTTCTCGTCCCGTCGGGCCAGATCCCCGGTCCGGTACCAACCATCGGTCAATACCTCCCTGGTTGCCTCAGACAGGTTGTGGTAGCCCCGCATCACGTTGGGGCCCTGGACCCATAGCTCCCCCTCATCGCCGGGAACGGCGTCCGTTCCGGTCCCGGGGTCGATCAGGCGAACGGTCACTCCGGGCAGCGGAAGACCGCACGAGCCGGGAATCCGGCCGCCGGCCGGCGAGTTCATCGTCACCATCGTGGAGGTTTCGGTGATGCCGTATCCATCCAGTAACGGCACGTCGGCGAATTCTTCGAACGCTTCGTTGAGCGCCGTTGCCATCAGGGCGCCGGCGGACACGCACAGGCGCAGTGAGGGCGCATCGAGGCGGGTGTCGGTAGCCGAGTCCATCAGGTACCGGAACATCGTCGGCACCCCGGGCAGGAACGTGACGCCGTCCTCGGCCAGAGCGTGCAGTACCTGGGTGGGGGAGAACTTCGGCAGGAGGTGCTCGGTGGCCCCGGTCGCGGCGACGCCCAGTACACACAGCACCAGGGCATACGAGTGGAACAGGGGAAGCGCGGAGAGCACCACGTCGGAACTGCTCAGGCCGGCGATCGGCACCCAGCACGCGCCCACCACCCACAGGCAGCTGCGCTGGGTGAGGTGCACCCCTTTCGGCCGGCCGGTGGTGCCCGAGGTGTAGAGCATCCAGCACCAGGCATCGAGATCAGTGGAATCGGGTGCGCTGCCGGAGGGGTGCGCCGCGATCAGGTCGTCATAGAAGACCACCTTCACCCGGCCCGAATATCCGACGTCGGTGGGTGCGCCGGTGACCACGACGAACTTCACGTGTGCGAGTTCCGCTCCGCCGTCTTCGATCAGCTCGAGGACGGTCGGCAGACGAGCCATGTCGGTGAGAACGGCGACGGCGCCCGAATCGCCCAGAATGTGCTCGAACTCGTGTCTCGTCCCGCCCGGATTGGCGCAGACGGTGACGATGTCGGCCCGGGGGGCGACCAGGTATCCCTCCGCCACTTCGACGCAGTTGTCCAGATACATCAGGAGCCGGTCGCCGGAGATCAGGCCGTGGTCGCGGAGGTGACCGGCAAGGCGCGCAGTCCGAGACTCGAGCTCGGCGTACGTCACCGCTTTGTTCGGGTCGCGGAAAGCGACCTGATCCGGCCGTTCGGCGGCGTGCTTGCCCAGTAGTTGGGGGATGGGCACGATCACGTCGGTGTGCAGCACAATACCTCCATGAGAAGACTAATGATTGTTAGTTAGTGTAGCCGTCCGGGTGTTGGCCGGGAAGGGGTCGGGGAGGGGTCGGGGAGGGTCTCGGTCGCACGAGCGGCCGGGCCTCTCTTCGGGACTTCCTGTTGCAACGCTGCTGCGGGCTGGCCGAATTGTCGCCAGCCTCCTGCCGGACGTCTTGACGTGAGCGCGATCACAACTACATACTAACGCATATTAGTTAGCTCATGTGACGACGCCACCTCGGCGGTCAGTTCGAGAGGAAATCATGGAAGTAGATCACTTCACGGTCGGGCGTACCCTCAACGCGCCCATCGACCCGGACATCCAAAAGGTCGCATCGTCAACCTATTTCGCGGAACTGATCGAACGCCGGTCCCGATTCGTCCGCCTGGCCCTCGCCGGCGCGAGCCTGTGGTTCGGTGCGTTCCTCATGCTGACTGCCTACGCCCACGACTTCATGGGACATCTCGTCGCGCCCGGCGTCACCGTCGCTTATCTGCTCGGTCTGTCGCAGTTTGCGCTGGTATGGATTGTCACCGCGGCGTACCTCCGTGCCTCGACACGCGTGTTCGTTCCCCTCGAAAAGCAAGCACTGGAAACGATCTCGGATCACTCGATGCCGGGAGGCTCCGCATGAACCTCACGCGATTGATCTTCTTCGCCGCAGTGCTCGCCATCACTGTCATCGTGACGTTCTGGGCTGCTCGTCGTACGAGCACCCAGTCGGACTTCTACGCTGCCGGGCGCAGCGTTACCGGGGTCCAGAACGGATTCGCGATCTCCGGGGACCTGATGTCGGCGGCCACCTTCCTCGGCTTCACCGGTTTGATCTTTCTCACCGGGTTCGACGGGTGGGTGCTGGCCACGGCCGCGATCTTCGCCTTCTTGCTGATTCTGCTGCTCTTCGCGGAAAAGATGCGCAATGCCGGCCAGTACACCATCGCCGACGTGCTCTCGTTCCGCTTCAGCAAGCGCCCCGTGCGGGCCGCCACCTCGCTGGCCACGCTGGTGGTGGTCGTCTTCTACCTCATCGCGCAACTCGTCGGTGCCGGCGTGCTGATCCGGGCTCTCACCGGGATGAACTTCACCCCCGCGGTGATCATCACGGGCATCGCGATGCTGTTCTATGTCGTCTTCGGGGGCATGCTCGCGACCACCTGGGTCCAGATCATCAAGGCCGCGCTGCTGCTGATCGTCGGCGGCGCCATGTGCATCGGTGTCCTGTGGAAGTTCAACTTCAACCCCCTGAGCATGTTCGAGGCAGCGGCCGACAACCATCCCAACGGCGATGCTTACCTTGCCCCGGGCGGATCGAGCGCGAACCCGCTCAACACCCTGTCCTCGGCGGTGGCCTACGCCATCGGCACGGCCGCTCTACCGCACATCCTGATCCGGTTCTTCACCGTTCCCGATGCACGCGCCGCGCGACGTTCGGTGGGATGGGCCGTCGGGATCATCGGTGTCTTCTTCGTGATGACCTCGATCATCGGGTACGGCGCTCGCGCAATTCTGCCCGCCGGATCGGAAAAAGCCACTGCGGGAGGGAATCTGACCGCTCCGCTACTCGCGCAGTACCTCGGTGGCGGCGAGGGCAGCTTCGGCGGTGACGTCTTCATCGCGTTGGTCAGTGCCGTCGCGTTCGCCACCATTCTCGCGGTGGTGGCGGGGTTGGTGTTGTCGGCATCGGGCGCGCTGTCTCACGACCTGTGGTTTAACGTCGTCAAGCGGCGGACTGCGACCGAACGCGAGGGTGCAGTGGTCGCCAGAATCGCCGCCGCCGGGGTCGGAGTAGTGGCGATTGCGTTGACTCTGCTGCTCGGATCGGGAATCAATGTCGCGCTGCTCGTCGGTTTGGCGTTGTCGATCGCGGCGAGCGCGAACTTCCCGGCGCTTGCGCTGAGTCTGGGTTGGAAACGTTTCAACACTCTCGGCGCGGTGACCGGAATCGGAGCAGGCCTGGTCACCTCCGTCGTCCTGATCATCCTCGGCCCTCAGGTGTGGCCGGGCGGCGCGGAGAATGCCCCCTTCCCGCTGACCTTCCCGGTGCTGGTGTCGATTCCTGTCGGATTCCTGGGCTGCTGGATCGGGACCATGATCGGCAAGCCCGACCCCCGGCAGGGCAATGCCTTCACCGAACTGCGGGTGCGCTCTCAGGTCGGGCTCGGCGCGGAAGAATCCTAGGTCAAGGTTTCGTGGCTGCGGCGATTGCCGTAGCCACGAAACCTTCCCGACCTGGGATCGCCGCGGTTATCCGGTGGCCGATTCGAACAGTCGCCGCAACTCGTCCGGGATCGGCACCGGGCGCCGGGTGTCACGGTCGACATAGACGTGCACCCACCGGCCCCGCGCGGCGACCGCCGCCGTCTCGGGCAGCCCGGCCGGAAAGAGTCCGAGGTCATAGGTGACGCTGGTGCGGCCCAGCCTGGCGACACGGATTCCCACCTCGAGGGCTTGCGGGAACTGCACCTGCTCGAAGTATCGGCATCCGGACTCGGCGACGACGCCCACGGATGGGGCGGCGACCGGGTCGAGTCCGGAGTGCTCGATGATCCAGCCGTTGATCGCTGCATCGAAGAGCTGGTAGTACACGGCATTGTTCAGGTGGCCGTACATGTCGTTGTCGGACCACCGTGTGGTGGCCGCGCGGCGCACCGTGAAGTCTGCCACGGTAGGACTTTCGCGTACATCGACCGCTTCAGCGCTCATCTTCATTTCTCCTGTCATTTCGGTCCCCGCGAGTTGCGGACGAGGGTGGGGGATGAATCAAAGTGTTTGCAACAAAGAATGATTGAACAGCAATCGTGCCTTCCTGGTTCGGTCGACGCAACGCCGGACGCGGGGTTCCGGTCAGGATTGACACGGTTCGACACGCTCCGTACTCTCAATACTAACGATTATTAGTTAGGATGGTTCTTGTGGAACTCACCAACACCTTCTCCGTGGACCTTCCCGTGGCCAAGACCTGGGATGCCCTCCTCGATCTCGGACGGGTGATCCCCTGCCTGCCCGGTGCTGCGGTCCTGAGCCTCGATGGCGACGAGTTCGAAGGCGCCGTCAAAATCAAGGTCGGCCCGGTCTCCGCCCAGTACAAGGGCGCCGGCCGTTTCGTCGAGAAGGACCCCGCCAACTACCGGGCCGTCATCGCGGCCGAGGGAAAGGATGTGGGTGGCCAAGGCGGCGCCAAGGCCACCATCACGGCCACCCTGTCGGAACAGGGCTCGGGCACCACCGTTCACGTGCTCACCGATCTTGCGCTCTCCGGGCGTGCGGCCAGTTTCGGGCGCGGTGTCATCGCCGACGTATCGAACAAGATTCTCGGGCAGTTCGCGAAGAACCTCGAGGCCGAAATTGTGGGTGGCGCAGCGAACGGCTCCACCGGCGCATCCCAGCGTCCCAAGACCATCGACGAGGTCGAACCGCTCGATGTCATGGGCAGCATGAGCGGCACCGTGATGAAGTACGCGTTGCCCGGCGCCGGTGTGCTGGCAGCGGTGATCGCGCTGATCGTGCTCCTCACCCGAAAGGGGCGTGGACCCGCACCGGCCGCCTTCTCACCGGCCGCGCTCGGTAGCGGTTACCCGTCGGCGGGTATCGGCCTGCCGTTGGCGATCAACCTCGTCTTTCCCACCGGCGCGCGTCCGGAGCGGCCGTTCGTCGATGCCGACCGGGTCTTCGCTCCCTACGCCGCCACCACCGAGGAGATCCGATGAAGATAGGTTCGCTGCTTCTGGAGTCCCTCGTCGACGGCGCCGGCCACGAGGACCCCCGTGAGGTCCTGTTCCGGCCGGAGATCCCAGGAGACCCCTGGGACGATCACACGGAACTGCTCACCGAGGACGGAAACCTCGAACTCTCCGTCGGCGGCTATCTGATCCGCACCGGTGATCGCAACATTCTCGTCGACGCCGGTGTCGGGACGATCGACAACGGCAAGTACCGCGGCGGACAATTCCTCGAAAGCCTGAAGTCCCACGGGCTGGATCCGGCCGACATCACCGATGTGGTCTTCACGCACCTGCACTTCGACCACGTCGGATGGGCCACCAAGAAGGGCGCCGTCGTCTTCGAGAACGCCACGTACCGCGTACACAAACTCGACTGGGAGCACTTCGTCGAAAGCCCCGGCGCCGAACCGGGCGCAGTGCGCAAGCTCAAGCCGCTCGAAAGCCGGCTCGAACTCTTCGCCGGTGACCAGACCCTCGCTCCCGGACTGGATGCCCGGCACACCCCCGGCCACACCCCGGGATCGACCACCTTCATCGTCTCCAGCGAGGGGCAGCGCGCCGCGCTGATCGGCGACCTCGCCCACACCCCAGTCGAACTCATCGAATCGCACTGGCACTTCGCCTTCGACTTCGACTCCGTCGCGGCCGCCACCGTCCGCGCCGATTTCGTCCGAGAATTCACCGACACCAACACCGACATCCTCGCCGCCCATTTCCCCGGCATGCAAGCCGGACGACTGACCACCACAGACGGTGCGACGCGCTGGGTCTACACCAAGGAGAACTGACATATGAACCTCGATCTGGCAGACAAGACCGTCCTCGTCACCGGAGCAGGCAAGGGCCTCGGCCGCGCGATCGGTATGGCCTATGCGGCCGAGGGTGCCAATGTGGCCTTCCACTACAACTCCTCGGCCCACGGCGCCGAGGAAGCCGCGAAGGAAGCCGCCGCACTCGGCGTCCGTGCCATCGCCGTGGGCGCCGACCTCGCGGACGGGGCCGCGGTGAAAGCGGCGGTCGACGCCGTCAAGTCCGAACTCGGACCGATCGACATCCTGATCAACAACTCCGCCGTCACCCAGAGCAAGCCGTTCCTGGAAACCACAGAGGAAGACTGGGCTCCCCAAGTCGAGATCACCGTAACCGGCACACTGCGCGTCACCCAGGCCGTGGCCCAGCAGATGGTCGACTGCAACGTCGAGGGCTCGATCGTCAACCTGATGGGCGACTCCGGCCGCGTGGGCGAATCCCGACTCCTCGTCACCGCAACCACCAGGGCGACCACGGTCGGGCTGACGAAGTCCCTGGCAAAGGAACTCGCACGCCACAAGATCCGCGCGAACGCCGTTTCGATCGCACTCGTGCAGACCGGCAGCCTCGACGCCCACACCGGCAACGCCGACGACGCCAAGATCAAGCGCATCCTCTCGGCATATCCGCTGCGCCGCTTCGGCACTCCCGACGACGTCACTCCGACGATCTTGCTGCTGTCCTCGCCGAAATCGTCCTGGACCACCGGCCAGATCGTGTCCGTCAATGGTGGGTACTCGATGCCATGACACACGATCACGCTGCAGCACCCGTCACCGGTGCGGTCGGCCGGTCAGTCCGCCGCAAGGAAGACGCCCGGCTGATCACCGGCCACGGCCGATACGTCTCCGACCTCGACCTGCCGCGGATGAGGCACGTGGCCTTCCTCCGCAGCCCCTACGGTCACGCCACCATCACCCACGTCGACGTCACCGCGGCGCAGGCCGTGCCGGGCGTGTACGGCGCGTTCGCCGGCGGAATGTCCGCATTTCGGTCGATCGCGCTGCGCGCGCAGTCCGCGCTCCCGTCCTACGTCGAGACCGCGCAACCGATCCTCGCGTGGCAGAAGGCCCGATTCGCCGGTGAGGCGGTGGCAGCGGTCGTCGCCGAAAGCCGCTACCTCGCGGAGGATGCGATCGAACGGATCGACATCGACTACGACCAGCTACCCGCCACGGTGGTGGCCTGGAAACCGCCCGTGGTGCCGGTCCACGTTGAGGCACCCGACAATGTCCTGCTCGAGCGGAAGTTCGATGCCGGGGACGTCGAGGCCGCGTTCGCGCGGTCGCATGTCGTCGTCGAACGCGAACTCACCACGAACCGGCATGCCGGAAACCCGATGGAATGCCGTGCGGGAGTGGCCTTGTGGGATCCGGTCGACGACAAGCTCACCTTCTGGTCGGGAACACAGATTCCGCATCTGGTGCGGAACATGCTCGCCGAACTGCTCGGCCTGGCCGAGTCCAACGTGCGTGTCATCGCCCCCGACGTCGGCGGCGGGTTCGGCACCAAGGCCGTGCTCTACCCGGAAGATCTGGCGTTATGCGTGATGGCCCGCGAAATGCGGGGATACCCGCTCAAGTGGGTAGAGGACCGGGCCGAGCATCTCCAGGCTGCCGCTCACGCCCGCGACCACCGGTACCTCGTCAAAGCTGGTTTCGCGGAGGACGGAACACTGCTCGCCCTCGACGCGGACGTCACCTGCAACGTCGGCGCCTACTCGGTGTATCCATGGACCGCGGGTATCGAACCGCTCATGGCCGGTGGTCTGCTGTCCGGACCGTACCGGCTCGACAACTACCGCTGTGTGACCCGCGGTGTCACCACCAACACCTCCTACGCGGGCCCGTACCGGGGTGTGGCCCGGCCCGCGACGGTGTTCGCGATGGAATGTTTGCTGACCGCGGCCGCCGACGAATTGGGCATGACCGACCTCGAGATCAGACGGAAGAACCTCGTCACCCCGGAGGAGATCCCGTACCGCATGCCGAGCCGCCTCGTCGACGACTCCGGCTGGTACGGGGCCTGTCTGGACAAATGCGTCAACGCGATCGGCTACGACGAATTCCTCGCCGAACAACAACGCCGGCGACAGACAGGTGAGAACCCGATCGGCATCGGATTCGCCTGCTACAACGAACTCACCGGCCTCGGCCGTGCCGCGGCGGCCGGCCCGCGGATGCCGTTTCGCACCGGCCACGACGCGTGCACCGTGCGCGTCGATCCCGACGGCAAGGTGACCGTGCTCAGCGGCGTCACCACGCAAGGGCAAGGCTCGGAGACCACCATCGCGCAGATCGTCGCCGACGCCGTCGGCGTCCCCTACGACGATGTCAACGTGCGGATCGGCGATACCAACGAATCCCTCTGGGGATTCGGCGCCTTCTCCTCACGTCAGGCGGTCATCGGCGGAGGCGCCGCCCACCGAACCGGGGAGGCAGTCAAAGCCAAGGTGCTCAAACTCGCCGCCGCCCTCCACGAAGTCGACGAGGCGGATCTCGACTGCAGGGACGGCGAAATCTGGGGCCCGGACGACACCAAACCCCTGGCCACCCTCGCCGAGCTGGCACGAATCGCTTACCTGGAGTCGAACAAACTCCCCGAAGGAATCGAACCTGGCCTGCAAGCTACCCGATTCTTCGACCCGATCCGCGGCGCCTTCGCCGCGGGCGCCCAGGCGGCCACCATCGAGATCGACCGCAAGACCGGCGACCTGACAATCCTCAAATGGGTCTGCACCGAGGACGCCGGCCGGGTGATCAACCCGATGGTCGTCGAGGGGCAGATCGTCGGGTCCATCGCGCAGGGCATCGGCGGCGCCATGTACGAACACCTCGTCTACGACGACGCCGGCAACCTGTCGACCGGCACCCTGATGGACTACCTGATGCCGACCAGCCACGAGGTACCGGAGATGATCATCGAGCACATCTCCGTGCCGGCGGACAACCCTCTCGGGGTCCGCGGCGTCGGCGAGGGCGGCACGCTCGGGCCCAACGCCGTGCTCGCCGGCGCTGTGCACAACGCGCTCGGGATTGAGATCCATCACCTACCGATCACACCGGCTACCCTGTGGGAGGCACTGCGATGATCACCCTCACCGAGCACGGCGACATCGCAGAGATCACCCTCGATCGCCACGATAAGCGCAACGCCCTCGACATCGCTCATCTGCACGATCTCACCGCGGCGGTCGGCGGGTGCGTCGCGGCGGGGCGGCGAGTCCTGCTCATCACCGGTGCCGGGAGCGCGTTCAGCGCCGGTGCGGACTTTAGCGGCGTCTACGGCGACGGCTTCCGCACCGCCCTCTACACCGCACTGCACGCGATCACCTCGGCTCCGATTCCCGTGATCGCTGCAGTCAACGGGCCCGCGATCGGCGCTGGCACACAACTGGCCATCGCGTGCGATCTGCGCATTGCTGCACCCGGCGCGAAGTTCGCGATCCCGACGGCCCGCAACGGACTGGCCGTCGACCCGTGGACGATCCGCCGGCTCGCGACACTGGCCGGGGGCGGCACTGCCCGCGCGGTGTTGCTCGCCTGCGACACCCTCGACGCAACCGCAGCCCTCGCCCGTGGTCTCGCGGACCGCATCGGCACCGTTGACGACGCACGGGCACTCGCGCAGCAGATCGCCTCCTATGCCCCACTCTCGCTGATGTATTCCAAGCGCGCGTTGCAGGCGCTGACCGAACCCGACACCTGGGACGACCGGCTCGATACGGAGTTCGATCAGTGCTGGGCGAGCGCGGACTTCGCCGAGAGCCAACTCGCCCGAGCCGAGAACCGTCTGCCGAAATTCGTGGGAAAGTGAGGATGCACCGATGAAGGCTGCACCATTCGACTACAGCCGTCCCCCCAGCATCGCCGAGGCAGTCAAGACCCTCGAATCCGCGGACGGCGACGGCAAGGTTATCGCCGGCGGACAGAGCCTCGTGCCGGTGCTGGCGATGCGCCTCGGGCGTCCGACGATCCTGGTCGACATCAACCGAGTGCCCGGACTCGACGCGATCGAGAAGATCGACGACACCACCGTGCGAGTAGGTGCACTGGTCCGTCACTCCATGCTGATCGAGCAGACCCACGTGCCCCTGCTGTCGGAGGCAGCGAAGTGGATCGGCCACAGCGCCATCCGCACCCGGGGAACCACCGGAGGCAGCATCGCCCACGCCGACCCCTCCGCGGAGCTCCCCGTCGTAGCGACTGCGTTGGGCGCGCTCGTACACGTCCACGGGCCCGGCGGTACCCGCACGGTACCTGCTGACGATCTCTTCGTCGGCCCCCTCGAGACCTGTCTGGACGAGAACGAGATCGTCACCGCAGTGGATTTCCCGATCCCGGATCGGGCCGGTTTCGCGGAATTCGCTCGCCGACACGGCGACTTCGGTCTCGTCACCGTCGCCGTAGCCGAGGTGGCCGGAACTGTGCGGATTTCGATCGGCGGTGTCGGCGCCATACCCATACGCCCTCACGCCGCCGAAGAAATTCTCGCGGACGGGCCGATGACCGACGAGAAGATCGCCGAAGCCGCACGCCTCGCTGCGACCGCAATCACGGCAGCGTCAGATCTTCACGCATCAGCCGACTACCGAGTCGCAATGACCGAGGAGTTCACACTCCGCGCACTGAACCAAGCGATAGGAAACAAGGCAGGAGTCCACTGATGCGAATCGAACTCACCGTCAACGGAGAACGCGCCACCATCGACATCGAGCCCCGCAAGACCCTCGCAGATGCACTGCGCGAAGATCTCGGGCTCACCGGCACCCACCTCGGATGCGAGCACGGCGTCTGCGGAGCCTGCACCATCCTGGTCGACGGCGGGCCCGTGCGAGCATGCCTGATGTTCGCCGTCCAAGCCGATGGATCGTCGATCACCACCGTCGAAGGGATGGCCGCCGACGACGGCACCCTGCACCCCTTGCAACGGGCCTTCTGCGACCGACACGGGTTGCAGTGCGGGTTCTGCACCCCCGGAATGCTCATGTCAGCACTCGACCTCCTACACCGGGAAGTCGAGCCCACCCGGGAGCGGATCCGCGAAGAAATGTCGGGCAACATCTGCCGATGCACCGGATACGTCGGAATCGTCGACGCCGTCGAAGAAGCGGCCGCCGAGATCAACCGCATCGGCACCGAGCCCGCCCACGAATGCCCTGTCCACGAGCACGAAAACTCCTCAACACAGCGCACCTCCGGGACCCAGGCGGAAGTCGCCTCCGGCCCAGAGCCCTCCTTCCCAGGATGACGAGGAGAAACGGCATGACCGAAGTACTCGCCCGCATCACCACGGAACCGATCGATCCCGTCGCGGTCAACGCCGCGGTCGCCGGCCCGGCGAACGGCGCCACGGTCCTGTTCTCCGGCGTCGTGCGAAACCTCGACAACGGCCAGATAGTTACCGGCCTCGAGTACCGATTTCACCCCGACGCCGCACGATTTCTACGCGACTGCTGCGAAGGTGTCGCACAGCAGTTCGGTCTCTCCGTCGCCGCGGTACACCGTGTCGGCACACTACGTGTGGGTGATCTTGCCTTGGTGACAGCCGTCGCCGCTCCGCACCGAGCCGACGCCTTCACCGTCTCCACGCTGCTAGTCGATCGGATCAAGGTCTGCGTACCGATCTGGAAACACCAAACCTTCGCCGATGGCACCATCGAGTGGGTCGGGGCACCGGCTACCAACCTCGAAGCGCCGGCCAAGTGACATCGGTCGGCCTGGGTTTCCCAACGATTCGCAGTCATCGTGCTCAATCCGGACGTCCACCGAACCCCGATCTGATCGACGAATTCGGCCGAGTCGCACGCGACCTCAGGGTTTCGATAACCGAGAAGTGTACGTTGCGATGCACCTACTGCATGCCCGAAGAGGGATTACCCCCGATCGAGTCGCATGCTTTGCTGACTGCATCGGAGATCGTTCGGCTCGTCGACATCGCGGTGCGCCACCTCGGGATACGAGAAGTGCGATTCACCGGCGGTGAACCACTCGTACGCCGCGATCTCGAGAAGATCATCGCGGGTTGCCGCAAATTGCATCCGAAACTTCCACTGGCGATGACAACGAACGCGATCGGACTCGACAGACGCGCAGAAGGCCTCGCCAACGCCGGACTCGATCGAGTGAACATCTCGCTAGACACTCTCGACCGCGATGTATTCGTCAAACTCACCCGACGGGACCGCCTGCCATCCGTCCTAGCCGGCATCCGGGCAGCCCGACTCCACGGCTTCACGCCAGTAAAAGTCAACGCGGTACTCAACGCCGACACCCTCGCCACAGCGGAGGAACTACTGCAGTGGTGCCTGAACGAGAACGTGCACCTACGCTTCATCGAGCAGATGCCGCTCGACGCGGACCGCACCTGGAACCGCACCAACGCGGTCACCGCGGAAGACCTCCTCAGTGTCCTACGGCAGCGCTTCCGGTTGACCCCTCATGGCCGGATCGATCCCTCTGCCCCGGCGGAGGAGTGGGCTGTCGACGGCGGCCCAGCTCGGGTCGGCATCATCGCCTCGGTCACGCGCACATTCTGCGCAGACTGCGATCGCACGAGACTAACCGCGGAAGGCACGATTCGCCCCTGCCTGTTCAGTGACATCGAGACCGACCTGCGATCCGCCCTGCGTGCTGGTGCCAGCGACGAAGAACTCGCACAGTCCTGGCGTGATGCGATGTGGCGCAAACCGTTCGGACATGAAATCGGAAACGACGGATTCTCACCACCCGTGAGAAGTATGGGAGCGATCGGTGGCTGATAATCAAGTACTCATCCGTTATTTCGCCGCCGCTGCGGACATCATCGGGCGAGCCGAAGAAACGATCATTTTCACTGGTACACCATCACTCGGCGATCTGCACGAGCAACTTCTGCAGGAGTACGGCCAAAGAATCGCCCAACTACTGTCGGTATCGGCCTTTCTCGTCGGGGGAGAACTCACCCGCGATCCGACCCACCCGATTTCAGGGAACGTGGATGTACTGCCACCGTTCGCCGGCGGATAGCTCACATCTCGCGATAACTAAGATTGGCACGAAATCTGTGGCCAGCCGACATTGATGCGTTTGCCCTGCAAGAACGGCGGCACCGGAGTGCAATGCCGGGACCGGCACAAGGCGGGACAACACCTACGCGAGGACACGAAGTGGGATTGACGCGTCGTTCGACGTCGAGCGTGGTCAGGCGATAGGCAACGCGCAATCCGACCGATGCCCAGGGCTTCGAGGTCAGCATGCACGCTTACGTGCAAACATACGTGCAAATCCGCGAGTAATACCGCGTGCGTTCTTGCGCGTATCGCCTAGTATGAACTGCGGCGGGCCGGGAACACGCACGGCGGCCAAGCGGAGCGGGCAAAGGTGTGCGTATGGCGCAGGTCGGAAAACGTGGAGGCAACTCTTCGCGGCCGATCGAGGGAGGGCGAACTGCGCGGCCGCACAAAGATGCCCGCGTGCCGGGACGCGGTCCCGTCGTGACGGCTTCCACCGAGGCGTTGACGTCGAAGCTAGAACCCCGCAAGGGTCCGGTGAAGGTGCAGCTGAATACGTGGGTGTTGGCCTCGACTGAGGCCCGGTTGAAGTGGCTTGTGGCAAACCAAAAGTTCACGGTCACCAGCGTCGTGGACGTTGCCCTGCAGGAGTTGCTCGACCGCTACAACGTACCGTCGGCAGATCCCGATGGCCAGATCAGGGAGCAATAAGGTGAGCGGTGGACCCGAGCAGTTTGCCCTGTTCGAATTGTCCTCGTCGACTGCACCTCTCGCTCCACAATCACCTGAGCATCCCGGCGACGACAAAAGCGATGACCCGGGAGAACCTCTCGCTGAATCGGTGACTGTGGCATCGGCCGGGCCGGACGAGCCGGAGCCTGACGAGCCCACCGCTGACGACACGACAACACCACCCGCACCGGTGTGGGAGTCGCTGCCGGTCGGTGCCGAGGCGGACGAGCACGCGCTGATCGTGACCGCCGCGGGAACGTACACACCGTCCGGGCGGGAGTTGACCGGTCCGGTCGATTCGGTCGAGAAACTCGACAAACTGGTTCGCTGGGCTTCCTTGGGCGCTGACCGCGAATTCCCCGATCAGCGCCGGCCGCGACACCGGCTACGCCAGCTGGCGGCACATCCTGTGGTCGCGGTGGCCCAGCGCCGGACCGCCGCCCTTCTTCCGGTCCGCGGTGTGCCGGCGCGGGGTGGGAATTAGCAGGGGCCGCCGGGCGGAGTGGGTGGGTTAGAGCATGCGGTGTGGTCGGGTGAGTGCCTTGGCGCGGCGAACCGAGATCCGTGACCACACCGCCTGCTGCAGACTGAGTGTGGCCCATCCGGCCAGTGCCATCCCGGACAGGTTCAGCAGTAGCTGCAGGGTGCTGCCCCAGATCGCCGAGCCGACTCCGAACGCCGCCCCGAGCGCGATGTTTCCCGCGGCGGGGACGGTGGTGACCGAGATGAACACGCCGGTCAGTCCGCCGGCCTTGGCGGAGGTCAGGGAGAGCACGCCGGCAGCCGCGGCGACAACAGCCACGATGAACGACCATTTGTCGGGGGTGTAGATGAAGGCGGTGCCGGGCCGCGGCCCGATCACGTCGTGGAGGGTGATCCATCCCAGCGCCCGCCCCAGCAGTGCCAGGACGGTGGTGATGACGATCGCGACGGTGAAGCCGATCAGGAGGGTGCGGACGGCGACGGTCAACAGCACGAACCGCCGGCGCACCAGAGCGACGCCGAGGGCGGCGATCGCCCCGAACTCCGGGCCCAGGACCATCGCGCCGATGACCAGGATCTGCGAGTCGACGACGATGGCGATGCCGGCGATCACGGTGGCCAGTGTCATGAAACTCAGGTAGGTCCAGTTGAGTTCGGTTTCGTCGTAGGAGCGTTGGGCGACGTCGGCCCACACCACGCTGTCGGCGCTGCTGCCGGGGGTGGCCAGTTCGGCCTCGAAGCCGCTGCGGGAGAGCCAGGTGCGGACCGGTTCGATCTCGATGCTGCCCAGGCGGTGCAACCCGATGCCGCGGAGCCGGTCGATGACGTCGTTCGCGGCTTCTCGGGCGACGTCGGCGAGGATGACGTCGCCCGGTGGGCGGAGAGAGGCTCCTTTCATCCGGGCGAGCCCGCTCACGGCGGGATCGTGTTCGAGGATGTCGACCACGTCGTCGGTCAGTGTGGTCGGTGTCAGGATCCGCAGGTGCAACATGCACACAGTGTGCCGTGCCCGGGCGGAGCGGGCTGGTGCGTTCGCGCTGTACCCGTACCGATTCCGGGAAGAATCGGCCGGGTGCCGTCTCATTGGATGATGACCGGTCGACGCTGACTTGGTTCAGTTCGTCGTCAGTGTGTGAAGGGAAGCAAGTACGCGGGCCACAGCTAACCGAAACAGATCGAATGATCGGCGGTCATCGTGTGAGGTGGTATCGGGGAGGGAGGCGTGCTGGTGTGCGCTGGGTGTCGCGGGAGAGGGCGGCACGAGTGTGGTCATGCGCAGCCGGTCCTCGTCGCCGGTATGACCTGCCAATCGGGCGCCGCGACCTGGGCTGTCTGGACCGCTTGGAGCACGACGGTCGTGTCGTTGTCTGCGGGTCGGAATCCGGAGAGCCGGCGGTTCACCGATGTGGTCGGGGGGGTGCGGCTCGGTGGGCAGGGACAGGAGCACCGTCCTCGTCGTGGACAGGGCTCGCGCACTGTCCCTCGTGTGGTCGATCGGGTGCTGCATCTGATCGGTTTCCGGGAAGCGTATGCCGGGTTTGCCGTGACCGGGTGGGAATCGAGTCGAGGCAGCGGTGATGGACCCGGTTGCCGGTGGTCGACGCCGTCGACATCCTCACCGGGGTGGGGGAGAAGGCGTACTCACCGTCGACGTGAACCGGCGGGTGTCGGTGATTGGGCACTACCACCGCACCGCGAATCTGCGAAACCCGTGCACCGAGGCCCTGGTGGCCTCCACTCCGTCCGGGATTCGCCGCACCTACGCCACCAACTGCGACCGGCCCCGGAATCCCTGAGCGCCGTTGCCGACCTCGGACATCGTCACCATCGTCCGATCCGCCCGGCAGGCTGTTACCGGCTGGGCCGCCGCGGTCGACGAGCGCCGTGACACCGCCTTGTTGTTGATGGGATTCGCCGGAGCGTTCCGGCGCAGCTCGTCGCCTTGCACTGTGGGGACGTGACCGTGCACCGGCTGGATGGCGGCATGTGCGGTTGCGGCGGTCGAAGACCGACCAGGAAGGCACCGGCACGGTGCGGGCGTTGCCGTTCATCACCAGCCATCACAGCTGCCCGCCGTGCGCGTATGCGCGGTGGGCGCAGGTCGTCGCCGCATACGATACCGCCGGTCGACTGGGGGTGATCCGGTTGCTGCGCACCGCACCGCCGTTCGAACACCATGTGTCCGGGCGGCGTTGCCGCGCATGCGAGCCCGGGCACCGTTGTTCCGGGCGATCGCCAAGAACGGCAACCTCTCCGACACCGCGTTGTCCGGGGCGTCGGTGCATGCGTCGATCCGCCGCCGCGCCCAGGCCACCGGCTACACGAGCACGGGCATGCGCGAACGCGACACCGGTCCACGGTCAGTGACCCCACCACCGGGCTCTACGCGGAGGGCCATCTCGTCGACCGCGAAGCCGTGGTGTTGCTGAAGTTGTCGCAATTCCTCATCACCGAGTACGGCGAGCCCGAGCTGGCCGACTTCGGCATCGCGCCACTGAACAGGGTGGCACCGAGAGCGCCGTTTCGGCCGAGCAGGGCCACCGAGGATCCCTTGTTCGCGGGCTTGACGTCGCGATGCAGGATGCCGAGCCGGTGCGCCGACTCCACCGCACCGGCCATCTTCACCCCAAGACGTAGCGCATCGCTCAACGGAATGCGTGGACCGTCGCGGCCGAGTAGACCGCGTCGATGTTGGGGAGCCGCGTCAGATTCCACGTTGGTGGCCGTTCGAGCGAGGGAGCGTTTCGAGTGTCCTGTGAGAGGATCGCGAGCGGGACGCTGGGCGCGTGTATGGACAATCGACTGGACGGGCTGCCTTTCATCATGACCTCAGCGGGCGACTGGCCCGTCCCTGACGCCAATCGGGGAATCTATTGCACCGACTATCTCGTTTTGCGGCGGTGATCTCGCGCCGCCTATGGAATGCCTTCTCAACCGAGCTGGCCGACCGCACGATTCGATTCATCACCGAGCGTCTGCATAAGGATCGGCGGATTTCATCGGTTCTCAAACTTCCGGTATTGGGGGTGTGCCAGGATTTATCTGGGTAAATACTCGGGCCGAGCCCGAACACGAGGTTCGGGCGGTCGCCATTCAGGGTGGTCGACATGCGGTTTGTGAACCAGATAACGGCGATTGCGTTTGTCTCGATTCTCGTCAGCTCGGCGTGTAGCAACAATTCCGATCCGTCCAGTTCGCCACCGACGGCTGTGGCTCATCCGCCGGCGGAGTTTGTCGAGGGTCCGTGCGCGAAGACGCCGAATCCGGTCCCACTGCTGGAGAATGCTCGCTGCGGGGACTTGGTGGTACCGGTGAACCGCACCGAAGAAGACAGCGGAACCTTGCGCTTGGCAGTTGCGATCGTTCCGTCGCAAACGCGGCCGCCGACCAAGGCTCCGATCGTCTTTCTCATGGGCGGGCCCGGTCAGGATGGGGTCACGGATCCCCCGATCAACCCGGACGTCCCGCTGAACCGGGATCGCGATCTGATCCTGATGGGACAGCGCGGCAACGCGACGTCCAGCTCGCCGTTGCCCTGCCCGGAGATTTTCGAGTTCTTCGCCCAAAGGATCGGAATGGCGTGGAACGCTGAGTCCACACGCGATGCGTACGTAGAAGCGGTGAAGGAGTGCCACGACCGCCTGGCTCCCACCGTGGACCTCTCGGCGTTCAATTCGACCGAGAGCACCTATGACCTGATTGATTTACGCAAGGCACTCGGCCTCGAGAAGTGGAATGTGTTCTCCCACTCGTACGGTACCGACCTTGCGCTGATCTACATGCGTCAAGACGCCGACGCTATCGAGTCGATCGTGTTCGACGGAGTGACGCCTCCATCGGTTGGTGCCCTGGGGTGGACCTGGGCCAGCGCTCGCCAAGCATTCGACAACATGGTCAAGGCGTGCGAGGACCAGCCGGCATGCAAAGAGCGCTATCCCGACCTGGGGGCAACGTTCATCCGGCTGGTCAATGAGCTCGAGGCGAAGCCCATCACCACGACGGTCAACGTTGAGGGTGTAGGAGAGACGAAGGTTGTCGTCGACGGCGGAATGCTGCTGAACTGGTTTGTCCCCGTGGCTACCCATCTACCGAAAGAGTTCCCATCAACGGTCGATGAGCTCGCAAACGGGAATGCGCAGCCCATTGCGTCGCGTTGGGCCGAGGTTTGGGGGCATCCGGAGAGGGGCGTCCTCCATTGGGGTCTCACCCTGAGCATTTGGTGCCGTGAATGGATCCCGTTCGAGACCGTCGAGCAGTCAATGCAACAGGCGGAAAAGGAATTCCCTGAACTGCCGGAGTCCGTTCGGGCTCAAGCGCCGCAGCTGCCGTTCCTGCGCGACGCCTGCGAAGTGTGGGACGTGCCGAAGGCCCCTGACTCGATCCGAGACATCACCGTGAGTGACATCCCTTCGCTTGTGCTGTCGGGAACCTACGACGGGCAGACCGGAGCGGTGTGGGGCGACTACATCGCGAAGGATCTCTCGCAATCCATAGTCGCGGTAGTGCCCGGAGCTGCACACGGTGTGTATGCAGAGCCACCGTGCGGAGCCGAGATAATCGCGTCATTCTTCGACAATCCGGAAAAGCCGGACACATCCTGCACGGACACGACGCAACTGCCGGCATACGACATTCTCCCGCCACGCCGATGACGACCGAGGTGTTCGCCGTCGGTGGCCCTGAGTTGTCGCGCCGGGCGGTGCTTGGCGGGGCGGTCGCCGGATTGGCGGTGCTCGTACTGCCGGCATGCTCGTCGAAGGAGTCGACCACCACAGCTACGAGCGTCCCGGCGAACGCGAAGGAAGCGTTCAACGAGCTCGATGCCAAGATCGACAAGGCGATGAAGGACTACGCGATCCCCGGGGTTGCGGTTGGCGTCATTGCCGACGGTGAGGAGTACATCAAGGGGTATGGGGTCACCAATGTCGACCACCCGACACCGGTGGACGGCGACACCCTGTTCCGGATCGGCTCCACGACGAAGACGTTCACCGGAACGACCGTGATGCGCCTCGTCGACGAGGGCAAGGTCGATCTGGAGGCACCGATACGCCAGTATCTGCCCGATTTCGCGGTCGCCGATCCAGAAGCCAGCGCCACGGCGACGGTGCGACAACTGCTCAACCACACGTCGGGTTGGCTCGGTGACGATCTCCAGGACTTCGGTCGAGGCGACGACGCGATAACCAAGTTTGTGGCGTCGATGACCCGGCTCCCACAAAAGACCTCGCCGGGCACGGTCTTCGCCTACAACAATGCGGGGCTGGTCGTGGCGGGGCGGATTGTCGAGGTCGTGACTGGATCGGTCTACGAGGACGCCGTCCAGAAGATGCTGCTGGACCCGCTCGAGTTAAGCCTGGATGCACCGATC
>NZ_LTCZ01000358.1:0-578 GCF_001583455.1 Rhodococcus sp. LB1
ATGGGCACCGCGCTTCAGCGCGCATCCGGCGGCGGGGCAGTGCAGAACATTGATCTGCACGCCCTGGGAGGGACCGTCGAGGTCGACATCGAAGGCATCGGAACCCTGCGCAACCCGGTGGTGAAGCGATGAGCGTGGACGCCTCGACACGGGCCGCAATCGAAGAACTCAACGCCCGCTTCGCATGGAGCCTGGACCTGAACAGATTCGACGACCTCTATGAGATTCTCACCGACGATGCCAGCTACACGAGCGGAAGCACCGAACGCAAGGGAGCGGAAAGCATCGTCGCAGCATTCTCGGCCCGCTCGGGAATCCGGACAACCCGGCACGGGTGGACCTCCTTGACACTCACCGAGGTCGACAACGCCACCATCAGCGGCCGCAGCGCCTGGTTCTGCTACGCGCACAATTCGCACCCGCCGGTCACCTCCACCGCGCCATACATGGTGGCCGACTTCCTCGACACCTACACCCGCACCGAAGGCGGATGGCGAATCGCCGCGCGCACCATCGTTCCCGTCTTTCGAGACGCGTCCCTGGCCCCCGCGTGACCGCCGAGCTACGGGGCCGCCCCG
>NZ_LTCZ01000359.1:0-878 GCF_001583455.1 Rhodococcus sp. LB1
TCGCGGCCGTGGTGGGCCATCGCCTGTGCGTAGAGGCGGCCGGCGCGGTAGGAGGAGCGGACGAGGGGTCCGGCCATGACGCCGGCGAAGCCGATTTCCTCGGCGGTCTTGGAGTGCTCGACGAATTCCTCGGGCTTGACCCACCGTTCGACGGGGTGGTGGCGGGGGGAGGGGCGCAGGTACTGGGTGATGGTGATGATGTCGCAGCCGGCGTCGTGCAGGTCGTGCAGCGCCTGGGTGACCTCGTCGGGGGTTTCGCCCATGCCGAGGATGAGGTTGGACTTGGTGACGAGGTTGTCTTCGCGGGCGGCGGTGATGACGTCGAGGCTGCGCTGGTAGCGGAACGCGGGCCGGATCCGCTTGAAGATGCGGGGGACGGTTTCGACGTTGTGGGCGAGCACCTCGGGGCGGGTGGAGAACACCTCGGCGAGCTGGTCGGGCTTGGCGCCAAAGTCGGGGATGAGCAGTTCGACGCCGGTGCCGGGGCCCAGTTGGTGGATCAGGCGGACGGTTTCGGCGTAGAGCCAGGCGCCGCCGTCGGGGAGGTCGTCGCGGGCGACGCCGGTGATGGTGGAGTAGCGCAGTCCCATCGCCTGGACGGATTCGGCGACGCGGCGGGGTTCGTCGCGGTCGAGGTCGTCGGGTTTGCCGGTGTCGATCTGGCAGAAGTCGCAGCGGCGGGTGCATTGCTGCCCGCCGATGAGGAAGGTCGCTTCGCGGTCTTCCCAGCATTCGTAGATGTTGGGGCAGCCGGCTTCTTCGCAGACGGTGTGCAAACCCTCGCGTTTGACGAGGCTTTCGAGCTCGGAGTATTCCGGGCCCATCTTCGCTCTCGTCTTGATCCAGTTCGGTTTGCGTTCGATCGGAGTCTCCGCATT
>NZ_LTCZ01000360.1:0-821 GCF_001583455.1 Rhodococcus sp. LB1
AGGGGGTCGAGGTCCCACAGTTCGCCGATGGGCATGCCGAGTAGCCCGATGAGGGCGCGGTGCATGATGCCTGCGTGCGGGTCTCCGGTTTCTCCGCGTTGTTCGGCGTCGGAGAGGAACGGCGTGCCCGGTTGCGCCGGCCAGCATTCGAAGGCGAAGTTGTCGGCCGCGACCATGGCGACGCGGTGGTTCCACAGCCATTCCACTACGTCCTGGCTTTGTAGCACTCCGGTGTGGAACTGCTTGTGCACGAGGTTTTCCCGCCACTCGAGTGTGCTGTGATTGCGGTAGTGGTCGAGCCAGCCGAACCGGATCAGGACGATATCGCCGGGGCTTATCTCGGTGCCCTGGTCGTGCAGGGCGGCGGTGATGGTGGCCAGTGGGACCGGTTGGCCGGCGGTGTGGTCGATCGGTGTGCCGGTCGCGGCCAGGTACCGGTCGACGTCGATGAGTACCGCTCGCCCGGCGATGGGGAGGTGGGTGAGGTGATGGATGCTCAGCGACTCGGTGCCGGGAGTGAAGGTATCTCCATCGGCGCCGTTGTAGAACCCGTGGTCGGGGTGGGCGATGTGGCGGAGCCCGTCGAGCTGAGACCCGTATTGGGTGTAGAAGCGGTCGAGCCATTCGTCGCGATGGAACGGTGTCCGTTGAAAGATGTGATGGATTAGTGGTTCTCGTGTCGGCGCCAGGGATGGTGCGATGATGTCGGAGCGGAGATCGAGTGAGAACGCCTGCCCGGCTCGCACGGAGTGCGCGGACCGGCTCAGGTCGGCGAGCCGGAGGAAGTTCAGCGTGCCGAGTTGGTCGTCGGGTCCGAACAG
>NZ_LTCZ01000361.1:0-1280 GCF_001583455.1 Rhodococcus sp. LB1
TCGATCCTGACCATCGATTCACAGAGTCTGCTGCTGGTCCGGGTCACCACCACCGGCGGGGTCGTCGGGATCGGCGAGGGCGTCGTTCCGGGTGGCCCGTGGTGGGGTGGTGAGTCGATCGAGGGCATGAAGGTCCTGATCGACCGCTACCTCACACCGCTGCTCGTCGGCGAGGACCTCAGCCGGGTCGGCTACCTCGGCCGCAAGTTGGACCGGATGGTCGACGGCGCCGAATTCGCGAAAGCCGCTGTCGAAATGGCGCTGTGGGATGCGTGCGGTAAGGGGTACGGCCTGCCGGTGTATCAGCTGCTCGGCGGGGCGCACCGTGACCGGCTGCCGGTGACCTGGGCGCTGGGCGCCGAACCGGCGGACGTGGTGATCGCGGAGGCACAAAAGAAGCTCGACGCGGGTGAGCATCGGTCGTTCAAGCTCAAGATGGGAGCGGGCCAGCCCGCCGACGACGTCGCCCGGGTCACCGCCGTGGCCGACGCCCTCGCCGGCCAGGCCGACCTCGCGGTCGATCTGAACGGGTCGTGGGATGTCCTCACCGCCGAGCGGTACCTGCCCGAGCTCGCCGCTGCCGGTATCGGCCTGATCGAACAGCCCGTGCCGCGGTGGGACGTGGGCGCGATGGCACGCCTGGCCGACCTGCTCACCATCCCCGTGATGGCCGACGAGAGCGTGCGCACCGCGCATGATGCGGTGCGGCTGTGCACCGCCGGCGCCGCCGACATCCTCGCGGTCAAGCTCGCCAAGGGCGGCGGGATCAGCAACGTTCTCGCGGTCGGTGCGGTCGCCGATGCCTTCGGCGTCCCCTGCTACGGCGGCACCACGATCGAGTCTTCGATCGGCACCGCGGCCTCCCTGCACGCGTTCTGCGCGATGCCCTCGCTCACCGCAGGAACCGAGCTGTTCGGCACCCTGCTGCTCTCCGACGACATCGTCGTCGAACCCGTCGTCTTCAAGGACGGCTTCCTGCACCTGCCCACCGGACCCGGCCTCGGCATCGAGATCGACGAGGACCAGATCGCCCGTTATGCGCGCACGTCCTGAGAAATTGAACCCGCCGCCCGCCACCGTCAGCCACAGATCACGCACCCGTTCGACTCGATCGCCGGACGGTGCCGTCTCAATTCAGACAGAGGACCGTTCATGAGCCTGACCTTCGAACACACAACCCTCGGGCAGCGGGTGCTGTTCGGCACTGGACTCGTTGCCGAACACCTCGCTGCCGAGGTCGCGCGGCTCGGCGCGCAAAGGGTCATGGTGATCTCCAGTGC
>NZ_LTCZ01000362.1:0-1026 GCF_001583455.1 Rhodococcus sp. LB1
CTGGTCCTCGTCGATCTCGACGCCGAGGCCGGGTCCGGTGGGCAGGTGCAGGAAGCCGTCCTTGAAGACGACCGGATCGACGACGATGTCGTCCGAGAGCAGCAGGGTGCCGAACAGCTCGGTCCCCGCGGTGAGCGAGGGCATGGCGCAGAAGGCGTGCAGGGATGCCGCGGTGCCGATCGAGGATTCGATCGTGGTGCCGCCGTAGCAGGGGACGCCGAAGGCATCGGCGACCGCACCGACGGCGAGAACGTTGCTGATCCCGCCGCCCTTGGCGAGTTTGACCGCGAGGATGTCGGCGGCCCCGCTGGTGCACAGCTGCACCGCATCGTGGGCTGTGCGGACGCTTTCGTCGGCCATCACGGGGATGGTGAGCAGGTCGGCGAGGCGTGCCATGCCGCGCACGTCCCACCGCGGCACTGGTTGTTCGATCAGGCCGATGCCGGCGGCTGCGAGCTCCGGGAGGTACCGCTCGGCCGTGAGGACATCCCACGACCCGTTCAGGTCGACCGCGAGGTCGGCTTGCCCGGCGAGGGCGTCGGCGACGGCGGTGACCCGGGCGACGTCGTCGGCGGGTTGGCCCGCTCCCATCTTGAGCTTGAACGACCGATGCTCGCCCGCGTCGAGTTTGTGTCGTGCCTCCGCGATCACCACGTCCGCGGGTTCGGCGCCCAGCGCCCAGGTCACCGGCAGCCGGTCACGGTGCGCTCCGCCGAGCAGCTGGTACACCGGTAGGCCGTAGCTCTTACCGCAGGCGTCCCACAGCGCCATTTCGACCGCAGCTTTGGCGAATTCGGCGCCGTCTACCATCCGGTCCAGCTTGCGGCCGAGGTAGCCGACCCGGCTGAGGTCCTCGCCGACGAGCAGCGGCGTGAGGTAGCGGTCGATCAGGGCTTTCATGCCCTCGATCGACTCCCCACCCCACCACGGGCCACCGGGCACGACGCCCTCCCCGATCCCCACGATGCCGTCCGTGGTGGTGACCCGGACCAGCAGCAGACTCTGCGAATCGATGGTCAGGATCGA
>NZ_LTCZ01000363.1:0-1337 GCF_001583455.1 Rhodococcus sp. LB1
CGTTCGATCTCGCCGACGAGGGTGCGGCGGCTGCCGACGACATCGAGGGAGAAGCTGTCGTACGTCTTGCCGCCGAGGGAGGCGGTGACGGTGACCGTGACCCCCTTGTCGTGGCTGAGCTCGGTGGACGGGCCGACCTCGAAGCGGAAGTGGTCGAGGTGGTGGTCACGGACCGCGCGGCGCAGCACGTCGACCGAATCCGCAAGGTCGGCGGCGGCAAGGAGGTCGATGTCCTTGCTGTAGCGGGCCTGCGGCAGGCGCACCATCATTCCGATACCGCCCTTGAGGATCCACCCGTCCGGGTCCGCGTCGAAGACGCGGGTGAGGAAGCGGGCGATGACGAAGCGGCGGCGCACCAGGGCGATGTTCTGGCCGTGCTCTCGGGCGTACCGGTTGAGGCGATCGGTGATACTCGCCCGCACCGCCTGCGGAGACCGCGACACCGGGCTCACCGGCCGGCCGCCTTCACCGACCGGCCGGACTTGTCCGGCCGGTCGGAGCCGGTCGTGCTGGTGCCGTCCGCCGGCTGGGCGGCGGGTGCGGTCTCCCCGACGCCGGTATCGGCGTCGGGGCTGGCGGTGGACTGCCCGAGAGCGGCGGCGAGCGACTGCATCAGCGCATCCCGCGCCTGCGGTGACTCGGTCACCGCCTTCATCAGGGCGGCGATGCTCAGCTGCGCGGCGTCCGGCGCGGCCACACTGGTGGCGGTGGCACCAGCGGCTGTGGTGGTGGTGTTCTTGCGGGCGAGGTCCGCGAGGGCCAGGGTGGTGGCCGGCACCCCCGCCTGCGCGATCAGCACCTCGAGGAAGCCCTGCCCGTCCAGCGCCCGGTGCCCGTAGTCGAAGGCATGCGGGGCGAGTGCCGTCAGCACCTCTTCCACGGTCGCCTGGCCGCGGGTGAGGGCGTCGCGGACCACCGACGCCAGATGCCCGGCATCGGTGCCGGCGGCGGCCAGATCACCGATCGTGCGGGCCGGGGTGGTCACCGGCAGCCCGTCGACGAGCTGCCAATCCTCCCGCGACAGCACACCCCGGTGCACGATCACCCCGGGCAGCGACAGCCGGATCCGCCTGGTCGCGGTCAGCTCCACCACATCGGCATCCAGATCCCCCAGCCCATGCAGGCCGGCGGCGGTGCGATGCGAGAGCACCCCCGTCGGGACCGGCTGATCCAGCCGCTCCCACACCACCACATCCGGGTCCAGCGCCAGCCACGCCACCCGTTCCTCCAGGTGCACATCCTCCGGCATCCGTGCCAGCCGATACAGCCCGTGATGCAGCCGCTCGAGCACCCCCGAATCGACCATCCGCTTGAGCTGCTGCACCGACACCGACGTC
>NZ_LTCZ01000363.1:1367-1665 GCF_001583455.1 Rhodococcus sp. LB1
GGTATGTAACTATCATGCCAAGGTAGTTGCGTCGGCGACGATGTCGACCCACGCCGGATGGCGCGGCAGAGCGGGCGCAGTACCGACTGCGGGGCGCCTGTCCGACGGGCCGACAGACAGGCATTCACACACCCGCCGTCAGCGCTGGTGGGAACCGAGGGGTCCACCAGACACGGCGAATGTTAATCCTCAACCCCCACCCGCCCACACCGACAGAGCCAATTCCCCTGACAACAAACGAAAATGAGACACCCGGCGGCCACCGAACCGAACCGACGGAGCACGATCCCCGCCCGCC
>NZ_LTCZ01000364.1:0-4393 GCF_001583455.1 Rhodococcus sp. LB1
TGCCCATGTGTGTGTCCTTTTCGGTGTTGGGGGTCAGGAAAGCGAACCGAGCAGCCCGGCCGGGATGCCGTACGACTTGAGCTCGACGTAGGCGTCGAACCCCTCGAGGCCGGCCTCGCGGCCGATGCCGCTGTTCTTGAAACCACCGATCGGGGCGGTGAAGCCCACCGGGCTGCCGTTGACTTCGATTGTGCCGGTGCGGATGTGGCGGGACACCGACAGTGCGTGCTCGGGATCGGCGGCGAACACCGAGCCGTTGAGGCCGTACTCCGAGTTGTTGGCGATCTCGATGGCCTCGGCCTCGGTGTCGAACGTGTGCACGGTGAGAACCGGACCGAAGATCTCCTCCTGCGCGATCTTCGCGAAGGGATCGACGTCGGCGAAGATCGTGGGCTCGACGTACCAGCCGCGGTCCAGGCCCTCGGGGCGGCCGCCGCCCACCAGCAGGGAGGCGCCGGACGTCTTCGCATCGGCGATGTAACCCTCTACCCGGCTGCGGTGGCGGTCGCTGACCATCGGTCCGATTTCGGTGGCCGGGTCGAACGGGTCGCCGACCGGCATCGAGCCGATCAGGTCCAGCAGACGGTCGTGGAGTTCGTCGCGCCGCGAGCGGGCAACGACGATGCGGGTCTTGTTGCTGCACACCTGGCCGCTGTTGCGCAGTGACACGGCGCGGATCGCAGCGACTGCGACGTCGAGGTCGGCGTCGTCGAGCAACACCGCGGCGGACTTGCCGCCCAGTTCGAGGGTCACACGGCGCAGGTCGTGGCCGCAGAGCGAGGCGATGCGACGGCCCGCCGGGGTCGACCCGGTGAACGACACCTTGTCGACGCCCGGGTGCCGCACCAGGTACTCGCTGACCTCGCGCTGGGCGGGGACGATGTTCACGACGCCCTCGGGCAGGCCGATCTTGTCGAGCATGTCGCCGAGCAGATACGCGTCGAGCGGAGTCTCAGGGGAGGGTTTGACCACCATGGTGCAGCCGGCGAGCAGTGCGGGGGCGAGCTTGATCATGGTGATGAGCAGCGGTGCGTTCCACGGTACGACAGCGGCGACGACGCCGACCGGCTCGCGGGTCACCAGCGCGCTGCCGGATGCCGACGTGCGGGTGTCGCTCCACGGGTAGGTGGGCGCGATGTCCAGGAAGGCGTCCAGAAGCATGCGGGGGCCGATGGACTGCATCTTCGTGGACAGGGTGATCGGACACCCCATCTCTGCGCTGACGAGTGCGGCCGCCTCGCTCTCACGCGCGGCGAGTTCCGCGCTGAGTTTCCGCAGGACCGTGATGCGCTCGTCGAGTGACATCCGAGGCCAGGGCCCCTTGTCGAACGCCTCGCGCGCCGCGGTGACTGCCGCATCGATGTCGGCCTCGACGCCCTCCGGTACCCGGGCGACGAGCTGTTCGGTGGCGGGGAAATCACCTCGAAGGTGTGTTCGGATGCCGGCTGCACCCACTGTCCGCCGATGAACAGGGTGTCGTACTGCCCCTGCCACAGTTCGGTCTGCGCACTCATCGTGCCGCTCCTTCGCATTCGCTTCGTCATAGACGTGCCCGGGTCTCAGGTGGGAGTCATCTGTCCAGCCTGGACGGCGGTCTTCGGCTCGATATGTGAGCTGCACCATGTAAAGTATATTATGTTCCGAAATCCGATGGAAGCCCCCTGCGGTCTCGCACGGCGTGGATCCGCATCATCCGGCGCTCAGTCGAGGGAAGGCTTGACCTCCCTACAGATGATATATAATATTTAGGTCGACACGAAGGTGAGGCAACATGCAGCACAAGCCACTCGACGGTATCCGGATACTCGAGATCGGGGGGTACATCGCTCTCCCGTTCGGGACGTCGATACTGTGCGCCCTCGGCGCCGAGGTGGTCAAGGTCGAGCGCCCCGTGGTGGGCGAGGACTTCCGCCGTCACCAGAATGACGGGAGCCCGTACTTCCGGCAGTACAACACCGGAAAGCGCAGTCTGTCGGTCGACCTGAAGTCGGAAGAGGGTGTCGCGCTGGTCAAGGCGCTGATACCGCACTTCGACGTGGTCCTCGAGAACCTGCGCCCGGGCAAGGTGGCGGCCATGGGGCTGGGCCCCGAGGACTGCCGCGCCCTCCGCCCCGACATCGTGTACGGCTCGGTCACCGGGTTCGGTGCCGGCGGACCGCTCGCCAACCGCCCCGCCTACGACACGATCGGCCACGCGTTCGGCGGTCTGTACTCGCTGTTCAGCGACGGCGACCACCCGCAACTGGCCGGTGGCCTGAGCGCGGACCTCGTCACGGGCCTGAGCACTGCCACCGGCGTCCTCGCGGCCCTGGTGGGGCGACTGAAGACCGGCCGGCCGCAGCGGATGGAGACGTCGATCATGGAGGCGGTCAGCGCGCTCACCGTCGACGGCATCACCCAGTCCTTCGAGCTCGGCAACAACCCCGCCCGCACAAGCAGGCACCCGCAGGCGCAGAACTTCTGCGTCCCGACGTCGACCGGCGAGTACCTGGCCGTTCACCTGTCGTCGTCGCAGAAGTTCTGGCACGCGCTGTGCCGCGCCATGGACCGCATGGACCTGACCGAGGACCCCCGGTTCGGCGAGTACCGGCCGCGGGAGTCGAACTACTTCGAGCTCGTGCCGATCGTCGAGGCGGAGTTCGCCAAGCAGTCGAAGGACTACTGGGAGAAGGTCCTCACCGAGGCCGACGTGCCGTTCGCACCGGTTCTGTCGATGACCGGCTATCTGGAGCACGAGCAGGTCGAGCACCTGAAGCTGGTCGAGTGGCAGCCCGACGGTCTGCCTCTGATCCGCCCGCCGTGGACCTTCGACGGCGAGCGACCGGACCGCGGTGCCCGCGCGCCCAAGGTCGGCTCCGACACCCGTGCCGTGGCGAGCGAGGTGCTCCCCGCCGAGGAGATCGACGCACTACTCGAGCGCGGCGTCCTCTTCGCCGACGAGTCCTGATTCCTTCGAATTCGCATATCACTGAGGAGTGTTCATGAAGCCGTACCGTTCCATGCTGTTCGTGCCGGGCCACAAGCCGAGCTGGGCCGACAAGGGCCTGGCCTCCGGTGCCGACGCCCTGATCCTCGACCTGGAGGACTCGGTGCCCGCCGCAGACAAGGACGAGGCGCGTCTGGTCGTCGCCGACACCATCGACCGTCTGCATGCCGACGGTGTCCGCGCCGACCTGTGGGTGCGGCCCAACGCGTCCGTGTCCGGAATCCAGGGCAAGGACCTCGAGGCCGTGATCCGGCCGGGTCTGGCCGGTCTGTTCCTGCCCAAGGTCTTCGACGCCGAGGAACTCGTGCGCATCGATGCGGTGGTGTCGCACATCGAGGCACGGGAAGGCCTCGAAGCCGGCAGCGTAGGCCTCATCGTGAGCTACGAGACGGCGGTCTCGATGGCGCACTGTGAGGAGATGGCGGCCGCCACCCCGCGCATCCGCAGCCTGCTGGGCGCCACCGGACCCAGCGCGGACGTGGGCCGCGAGCTGGGCTTCGAATTCACCCCGGCCGGCCTGGAGACGCTGTACCTGCGGAGCCGCATCGTCCTCGCAGCCCGCGCGGCCGGCCTGCACCACCCCGTTGCCGGCGTGTGGCAGGACATCAAGGACCTCGACGGTGCCCGGCAGTTCTGCCTGGACAACAAGCAGCTCGGCTACCGCGGCATGGTGTGCATTCACCCCTCGCACATCGCCGTCGCCAACGACGTGTTCACGCCGTCCCCCGAGCAGGTCGACTTCTACCGCCGCATGATCGGGGCGTTCAAGGTGGCCGAGGCGGCCGGCAGCGCGGCCGTCGACTTCGAGGGCCAGCACATCGACATCGCGCACGTGAAGACCGCCGAGGGCATCATCGAGCAGGCGGAGGCCATCGCGGCGTACGCCTGACCTCCACGAAGACAAGAACAGCTGAGCGCCGCTCGGACGAGATCCGGGCGGCGCTCATGTAGGGTCTCGCTGCCAGTGGCATTTTGAGACGCCGCGAACTGCGGACTTGTTGCTTGTCTCACGGCATGGCCACAGCAATCTGTCTCAAGACCCTGGCATTTCCTCAGCCACTACGAAGCGAGACGGGCCGCGCCGATGCCCCTGCCGCGACGGCGATCAGGGCGCCCTGACACCCTCAGCGGGAGTGGTTGGCGACCCCGTAAGCGGATCCATCAACGGTCGCCAGATTCCACTAAGGCAGAGGAATGATCGCGCCGGCAAGCTCTGACGGGTCCGGGAGCACCAGGTGCGTGGTCACAGGTTCGAGTCCGACCTCGGGCCACTCAGCGACCAGCGGCAGGTTTCGGGTTTGCGGTAACCCGGTCACTTCGTAGAGATATTGTCAATACCTGTGGATGAGTGAGTTTCAGGCGACCTCCGATCCGGCGTTGGCGGGCTCGGCAGGTGAGGTGTCGGGG
>NZ_LTCZ01000365.1:0-1142 GCF_001583455.1 Rhodococcus sp. LB1
GCGCCCAGCAGTTGCAGACCGATCTGCTGGAGTTCATGGATTCGCATGTGTATCCGGCGGAGGCGGTGTATGAGGAGCAGATGCGGGAGTCGGGGGATCCGCATTTCCAGCCGCCGGTGTTGGAGGAGTTGAAGGTTGAGGCGCGGCGCCGGGGGTTGTGGAATCTGTTTCATCCGCATCCGGGGACGGGTGCGGGGTTGACGAATCTCGAGTATGCGCCGTTGGCGGAGATCATGGGGCGCAGTCATATTGCGTCGGAGGCGTGCAATTGTAATGCGCCGGATACGGGCAATATGGAGGTGCTCGAGTTGTTCGGTACGGCCGAGCACAAGGAGAAGTATCTGAAGCCGTTGCTGGAGGGGACGATGGCGTCGGCGTTCGCGATGACGGAGCCTGCGGTGGCGAGTTCGGATGCGACGAATGTGGAGTTGTCGATGGTCCGGGACGGTGACGAGTATGTGCTGAACGGGCGGAAGTGGTTCGCGTCGAATGCGTTGCATCGGAATTGCCGGGTGTTGATCGTGATGGGGAAGACGGATCCGTCGGCGGCGCCGCATCGGCAGCAGTCGATGATGGTGGTGCCGATCGATGCGCCGGGGGTGACGGTGATGCGGGGGTTGCCGGTGTTCGGGTATCAGGATCGTGAGGGGCATGCGGAGATCGATTTCGCGGATGTGCGGGTGCCGGTGGCGGATGTGTTGAAGGGGGAGGGGGAGGGGTTCGCGATTTCGCAGGCGCGGTTGGGTCCGGGCCGGATTCACCATTGCATGCGGGCGATCGGGATGGCGGAGCGGGCACTCGAGCTCATGTGTCGTCGGGCGTCGTCGCGGGTGACGTTCGGGAAGCCGGTCAGTGAGAATGCGAATATTCAGGATTGGATTGCGGAGGCGCGGATCGAGATCGAGATGATCCGGTTGTTGACGCTGAAGGCGGCGTATCTGATGGATACGGTGGGGAACAAGGAGGCGCGGACGGAGATCGCGGCGATCAAGGTGGCGGCTCCGAATATTGCGTTGAAGATTGTGGATCGGGCGATTCAGGTGCACGGTGGGGCCGGTGTCACCGACGACTTCCCGCTCGCCATGATGTACGCCCATCTGAGGACATTGCGTCTCGCGGACGGACCGGACGAGGTCCACAAG
>NZ_LTCZ01000366.1:0-1724 GCF_001583455.1 Rhodococcus sp. LB1
AGTCGATGCGCTAACCCGGCGCTGAAGGTCCGCGCTTGCGCGCTACGCTCCGCGGTCACGACGACCTCCCCACCAGCCGACCGAGATAGTCGATGACGCCGTCGGCCGCGGTGGCCGCGGCGGTGAGCGCAACGTACCCGTCGGGGCGCACCACCACCAGCGTGCCACCGTGTGCCCCGTATGCGCTGCGCGCCAAACCGCGGTCGTCGACAACGTCCACGCCGGGACCGCGGGAATCGCCCACCACCACGTACGTCACGTCGTCGGGCGCGTCTTCGGCCAGGGTCTGCAGGATGTGCCGGGAGCCGCCGCCGAACCCGAGAACTGTGAAGTGCGTCCCCCGGAACACGTCGAACAGTCGCAGCGGCGTGCCGTCCGGGCTCAGGCAGGGCGCGTCGGGTGCGCGATCTCCGGCGCGCAGACCCGTCGTCACGTCCCCGTCCCGCGACAGTGAACTCCACGGGTAGCCCAGACCGAGTTGCTGGCCGTCTTCGGTCACCGCGCCCGCAAACCCCTCGGAGTCCTCGCGCCCGAGGTTCGAGGCCACCTTCTGCAGTCCCGCGCTGCTCACCCCGAGCGTCCAGCGCGCGAGCGGCAAGCGTTCCTCCTGGTACGTGTCGAGGAGCGACGGGTCCGCGGAGCCGGCCAGGACGAGAGCGAGTTTCCACCCGAGGTTGTAGGCGTCCTGGATTCCCGTGTTCATCCCGAGCCCACCGGCCGGCGGATGAACGTGGGCCGCATCCCCGGCCAGGAACACCCGACCGTCGCGGAAGCGGTCCACCATCCGCACGTTCACATGCCAGGTGGACAGCCACGTCGGTTCGGACAATCGCACGCCGGGGCCGCAGGCGATGTCGTCGAGAACCCGCTGGAAGTACTCGAGCGACGGTTCGGGCAGGTTGCCCTCCTCGTCGAAGTCCGCGAACGGCACTCCCTGGAACTGCCAGGAGTTGATTCCACGGAACGGGCACAACGCGACGAACCCCCGCTCGGGGTGCGTCCACTGGTACCAGCGATCGGGGACCAGCCCGTCGACGGACACGTCGCCGAGGAGCATGCCCTCGATGCCGCCCGTCCCCTCGAACGACACCCCGAGCGCCTTGCGCACCGCGCTGCGCCCGCCGTCGCAGCCGACGAGGTAGCGCGCCATGACGGTCCCGCCGCCGGCGAGCCGGACGGCCACCTTGTCGGTGGTCTGCTCGAAGCCGGCCACCTCGACGCCGCGCTCCACGTCGATCCCGAACTCCGACAGCCTTTCTCGCAGGATCTGCTCGGTCCGCCACTGCGGGATCATCAGACCGCCGTCGTAGGGCCGATCGGGGGTGGGGCTCAGGTCCGCGTGCGGGTCGCTGTCGCGCACCACCTGGCCGCGCACCGCGACCCGGCTGGGCAGGTGCCGGAACCCCGCCTCGACGATCTCGTCGACGATGCCGAGATCGTCCATCACTTCCTGGCTGCGCGCGGTCAATCCCTTTCCCCGCGAACCCGCGAACGGCTCGGGCGACTTGTCGAGGATCCGCACCTCCACGCCCCGACGCGCCAGTTCCAGCGCGAGCGTGAGCCCGGTCGGACCGGCACCGGCCACCACTGCCTCGGTAGGGCTCATGGCGTCATCGTATTCGCGACGGCACCGATCCGGCGGGAAAGTCGCTGCACAATCGTCGACGAAGGTTCGCCCTCACCGGTCTCGCGGAGTGATCCTCTCGCTCAGAAGTTTCCGCGGG
>NZ_LTCZ01000367.1:0-1990 GCF_001583455.1 Rhodococcus sp. LB1
GTCAGCAGGTTGGCGTAGTAGATCCGGTTGGACCGCTCGAGCAGGGTGCGCTCGGAGGCGACGCGGGTGTCGGAGATCATCGAGTTCTGGGTCTGCCGCGGGCCCTGGGTCTGGGTGTCCGTCGGCAACCGCAGAATATCGATCCTGCCGTAGTTTTCGGGGTCGGAGTGCACCGAGAGGTAGGCGGAGAGGAATTCGCGGTTGAAGCCGACCATGGCGCTGGTGAGCCGGAAGGACGGGGCCGCGGTACCGGCGTCGCCGACCAGAACGTAGTACGGCGGCTGCTCCCCACCGGTGTCGGCGGTCGGATCGCTGGGCACCGACCAGAACGCGTTGGTAGTGAAGAACTCCCGCGGATCATCGACGTGGTACTTCGCCAGCAGGTCCCGCTGCAGGCGGAACAAATCCTCGGGGTAGCGGAAGTGCGCGCGCAGCTCGGTCGGGATTGCGTTCGGCGGCTGCACGGTGCCGGGGAACACGCTCATCCACGCCCGCAGGACTGGGTCGTTCTCGTCGACCTGGTAGAGGGTGACGGTGCCGTCGTAGGCGTCGACGGTAGCCTTCACCGAATTCCGCACATAGGACACGTGCTCGGGGGGCGAGGTGCGGCCGGTGTCGGTGACGACCGGCGCTGTGAGTGAGCCGACCTGCGAGTACGGGTAGTGCGCGGCGGTGGTGTAGCCGTCGACAATCCACACGATCCGGCCACCGACCACCGCCGGATACGGGTTGGAGTCGGTGGTCAGCCACGGGGCGACGTGTTCAACCCGGGCGGCCGGGTCCCGGTTGAAGATGATCTTCGACTCGGACCCGATGGCGCCGGAGAACAGGATGTTGCGTTCGGCGTACCGCGCGGCGAACGCCAACCGGTTGACCCAACTACCCACCGGCACCCCACCGGTGCCCGTGTAGGTGTACTGGGCGGTGTCGGTGTCGTACTCGCGCGGCGGCGCACCCTCCGGGCCTCCGACGATGGCGTAGTCCGGGTCCGCCTGCGCGATCACCTCACCGAAGTAGATGCGCGGTTGCTCGACCGGGATCACCTGGTCGCCGCCCAACTGGGAGGCGATATCGCTGACCGCATAGATCGGATACCCGCTGTCACTGCTCGCGCTCTGCCCGGCGACATCGCGGACGGCGGCGTTGACCCTATTGGCGGGGGCGGCGATGAACCCGTTGCCGTGGGTGTAGACGGTGTGCCGGTTGATCCACTGGGTCTGGTTGCCGCTGAGGCTGTTCGGGGAGAGCTCGCGGGCCGCGACGATGTAGTCGGTGAGTTGTCCGTCGATGGTGTAGCGGTCGATGTTGAGGTGCTCGGGAAAACCGTAGAAGTTCTTCAGCTGTTGCTGCTGGGTGAAGGTGCGCGAGAGCACGGTCGGGTCCAGCAGGCGGGCGTTGGCGATCGTGGTGACGTCGGCGGGAATGTCCCGGGGCGACCGGGTGCCCACCCCGGGGTAGTCGAGGTAGTCGACCCGGTCCGGGCCGATTCCGTAGGCCTGCCGGGTCGCGGCGATGTTGCGTGCGATGTAGGGACTCTCCCGGTCGGCGGCATTCGGGCGGACCGAGAACTGCTCGATCAGCGCCGGATAGATTCCGCCGACCAGGATCGCCGAGAGCACCAGCAGTGCCGTGGCCATCGCCGGGATCCGCAGGTCCCGCACCGCGATCGCGGCGAAGAACGCCGCCGCGCACAGCACCGCGATCGCGACCATGATCAACCGGGCCGGCAGCACCGCGTTGATGTCGGTGTATCCGGCCCCAGTGAAGGTGGGCTCCTTCCGGCCGCTCCACAACAAGGAGTACCGGTCGAGCCAGTAGGACGCCGCCTTCAGCGCGATGAACGTGCCCGCGAACACCGCAAGCTGGATGCGCGCCGGCCGGGACACCTCGATGACGTGGTCCTTGCTCGGTGCCAGCCGGATGCCGCCGAACAGGTAGTGGGTTCCCAGGCCGATCAGCAACGCCAGGAACACCGCGATGAACAGCCACG
>NZ_LTCZ01000368.1:0-79541 GCF_001583455.1 Rhodococcus sp. LB1
CGGCGTCGAAAGGTACATTCGCCCGGGCAGCAGCTACCGCAGCGTCGCGGTGAGGTGCGGGTACCCCTTCTTCGGGTGCTTGATCGACAGATCCCAGCCGTCGCCGGTCTGATCGGCGTACACGTTCAGCGTCGACGGCAGCAGGATCGGCTTGCCGAAGCGCACGCTGTACGTGACGGCGTCCGGGATCCGGCCCTCCACCGACCCGAGGACGGCGGCAGCACTCCACATGCCGTGCGCGATGCTCTTCGGGAATCCGAAAGCCTTGGCGCCCAACGTCGACACGTGAATCGGGTTCCGGTCGCCGGACACCGCGGCATACTTGCCGATCGTCTTCTGATCGACCCGCAGCGTCCGCAGCGGACGCGGCGGCTCCTCCTCGGCCTTCGGCTCGGGACCGGGCTGACCGGACAGCGACGTCTTCTGCTGACGCAGGAACGTCGACGTCTGCTTCCACACCAGTTCGCGTCCGACCCGGATCTCGCTGATCACGTCGATCAGGAGTCCCTTGCGGTGCTCACGCAGATTCTCCGCGTGCACCGACACGTCCAGGGGCTCGATCACCGAGATGGGACGGAACTGTTCGATGACGTTCTCCGCGTGCACGGAACCGATGGCGGGGAAGGGGAAGCCTTCGGACACCATCAGCTTCATCACGACCGGGAACACCAGCGTGAACGGGTACGTGAGCGGCAGGTGGTCGCCGAAACGCAGCCCGGTCACCCGGTCGTACGCCGCCAGGTTGTCGAGGTCCACGCGCACCCCGTTCAGGACCAGCGTCGTGTCCGGGGCGCTGTGCCCGCTCGCGCCGATGACCGGCAGCGCGCTGCGCACGGCCCGGGTGTAGATGTCGAGCGTGCCCGGCTTCTCCGTGAGTTGCACGACCTTGCCGGACATCAGGCGCCCAGCAGGCTCTGGCCGCAGACACGGACGATCTGTCCGGTGACGGCGTTGGACGCGGGGCTCGCGAAGTAGGCGACGGTCTCGGCGACGTCGACGGTCTCGCCGCCCTGCAGCAGGGAGCTCATGCGACGTCCGGCCTCGCGGGTGGCGAACGGGATCGCCGCGGTCATCGCCGTCTCGATGAAGCCCGGTGCGACGGCGTTGATCGTGATCTTCTTCGTCGCGAGCACCGGCGCCGAGGCCTGCACGAGTCCGATGACACCGGCCTTGGAGGTGCCGTAGTTGGTCTGGCCCCGGTTGCCCGCGATACCGGCGATGGAGGAGACGTCGATGACGCGGCCGCCTTCCTTCAGTGCGCCCTTGGCGACGAGGGCATCGGTGATGCGCTGCGGCGCAAGAAGGTTGACGCCGATCACCATGTTCCAGCGGCCCTCGTCCATGTTGGCGAGGGTCTTGTCGCGGGTGATGCCGGCGTTGTGGACGATGATGTCCGCGCCGCCGTGCCGTTCGAGGACGAACTCGGCGAGCTTGTCGGCCGCGTCGTCCGCGGTCACGTCCAGCGCGAGGGAGGTGCCGCCGACCTTGTTGGCTGTCTCCGACAGTGCCTCACCGGCGGCCGGGATGTCGGCGCAGATGACGTGGGCGCCGTCGCGGGAGAGGACCTCGGCGATGGTCGCGCCGATGCCGCGGGCCGCACCGGTGACGATGGCGACCTTCCCGTCGAGCGGCTTGTCCCAGTCGGCGGGTGCGACGGAATCCTCGGCGCCGACCCGGATGACCTGGCCGCTGACGAACGCGGACTTGGCCGACAGCAGGAAGCGCAGCGTGGATTCGAGACCCGACAGTCCTGCGGACGCCTTCGGTGAGACGTAGACGAGCTGAGCCGTGGCGCCGCGCTTGACCTCCTTGCCGACGCTGCGGGTGAAGCCTTCGAGCGCGCGCTGGGCGATGTGCTCGTCGACGCCGGACGTCTCCTCGGGGGTGGTGCCGATGACGACGACGCGCGCGGACGGCGCGAGGTTGCGGACGACCGGCTGGAAGAACTCGAACAGCTGCTCGAGTTCGGTGACCGAACCGATGCCTGTGGCGTCGAACACCAGAGCGCCGTACGTGTCGTCGCCCGTTCCCGCGGCGGGGTAGTCGGACAGCAGTTCGCGCAGCGGTTCGACGAGGCGGCCCTTGCCGCCGATCAGGACCGGACCGGCGAGCGGCGGTTCGCCGTGCTTGTATCGGCGCAGGTTCTCGGGTCGCGGCAGTCCTGCTTTCGCGGCGATGAACGCGCCGGGTGCGGATGAGAGGAACTGGGAATAGAGGTCGGGAGCTCCCTTGCTGGCTGCCACGGTCCTACCTTCTGTCGTCGTTTGGCGGTCAGTCACCGAGCACCGAGTGAAGTGCGGTGTCGACAAGTAACTTACTCCTGAGTAAGAATAGTAGCCAACAGGTAATCGCACCAGATCCTTGGAGACGTCAGTGACCAGCAAAGCTCGCACCAATTCGAACTCCGCAGCGGCGCCGAAGCCAGGCGGAAAGCAGCAGCGTCCCGTCGCGATCGTCGGCGGAAACCGCATTCCGTTCGCCCGCTCCGACCGGAAGTACGCGCAGGCGTCCAACCAGGACATGTTCACCGCCACCCTCGACGGACTGGTGAGCCGCTTCAACCTCCAGGGCGAGAAGCTGGGCCTCGTCGCAGGCGGCGCCGTGCTCAAGCACAGCCGCGACTTCAACCTGATGCGCGAATGCGTCCTCGGCAGCGCTCTCAGCCCGTACACGCCGGCCTTCGACCTGCAGCAGGCCTGCGGCACCGGACTGCAGTCGATCGTCGCCGTCGGTGACGCGATCGCGGCCGGACGCATCGATGCGGGTGTCGGTGGCGGCGTCGACACCACGTCGGACGCGCCGATCGGCGTCAACGACGAACTCCGCGAGTTCCTGCTGTCCCTGAATCGCGCGAAGAGCACCGGCGACCGCATCAAGCTCCTCGGCAACGTCCGGCCGTCCATGCTCGGCATCGAGATCCCCCGCAACGGCGAGCCCCGCACCGGGCTGTCCATGGGCGAGCACGCCGCGATCACGGCGAAGGAATTCGGCGTCCGCCGCGAGGACCAGGACGAACTCGCCGCCGCCAGCCACCAGAACATGGCCGCCGCCTACGACCGCGGATTCTTCGACGACCTGGTGACGCCGTTCCTCGGGCTCACCCGCGACGACAACCTGCGGCCCGACTCCAGCGCCGAGAAGCTGGCCAAGCTGAAGCCGGTCTTCGGGGTGAAGGCGGGCGACGCCACGATGACGGCGGGTAACTCCACCCCGCTCACCGACGGCGCGTCCGCAGTCCTGCTGTCCACGGACGAATGGGCCGCCGAGCGCAAGCTTCCGGTGCTCGCGCATCTCGTCGACTCCGAGACCGCGGCCGTCGACTACATCCACGGCAAGGACGGGCTCCTGATGGCGCCGACGTACGCCATCCCGCGCCTGCTGGCCCGCAACGGCCTCACCCTGCAGGATTTCGACTACTACGAGATCCACGAGGCGTTCGCGTCCGTCGTGCTGGCGACGCTGCAGGCGTTCGAATCGGACGAGTACTGCAAGGAACGCCTGGGCCTCGACGGCGCACTGGGGTCCATCGACCGCAGCAAGCTGAACGTCAACGGGTCCTCCCTGGCGGCGGGGCACCCGTTCGCCGCGACCGGCGGCCGCATCGTCGCCTCGCTCGCCAAGATGCTGGCGGAGAAGGGCTCGGGCCGCGGCCTGATCTCGATTTGCGCCGCCGGCGGCCAGGGTGTGACGGCAATCATAGAGGCGTGATCCGACTGGCCTTTCCGGTAGCTGGGAGACCGGAAAGACCAGCGTGCGCGCAGTGCGAGCGGGGATCCGGCAACGAGGGGTGGCCGGATCCCCGAAATCTTTTCCGACAGGTGTAACGCTGGAGATTAGCTGGCGATATCCCTGTCAGCCCCGTGTTGCTGCCTGACCCCCGACCTGGCAGCAGCGCGGGGCTCTTGCATTTCCGGCGGCCGGTACGCTGACGTGGGGGTCTCGACCGGGCCTCGCTCGGATCGGATCGCGCTTGAAATGCAACGAGCACCGACGGCAAGCTGAGGCCCGCACGAAGGACAACTCGGTGAGAGGGCCACGGTGAACGACGAAGACGGCGACAAGGGGAGCAAGGCACCCGAACGGTCGACGCCGGACCCTTCCGCGACGCCCGAGAGTGTCGAACCCGAGAATGTGGCCGACCCGCCCGCTCCGGAACCGGACGAGGTCCCGGAACCGGAATCCGCTCCGGCTCCCGACGACGCTCCGGCTCCCGAGGATTCGGCGGAACAGCCGAGTGCCGACGACGCCCCGACGACGCAGCTGAACCTCGGTGACCTGGGGGAACGCTCCGAGGAGCCGGCTCCCGACGCGCCGTTGTGGGTGGAGCCGCCGGCGAACGAGGACGTCACACAGGTAATCCCCGCGATTCCGCCGGGTCCCGTTCCCGGGCCCACGCCGGCGTATACCACACCGGCCGACGAGCCGACCGTGGTGACGCCGGCCGCCGCGGCGCAGATCCCGCCGCAGCCGGCACCGGAACCTTCCGCGCCCGCCGAGCCCTCCGCAGAACCGACCACCCCGGCCCGTGCTCCCTGGGTGAAGATCGCAGCAGTCACCGGTGGTGTGATCGCCCTGATCGGCATCGCGTACGCCGCGGACCTCGCGGTGTCCTCCGGGAACGTCCCGCGCGGGGTGACGGTGGCAGGCGTCGACGTGGGCGGTTCGTCCCGCGAGGAGGCCGAGGCCACTCTGCAGGCGCAGGTCGGCCCGCGCGCCGACCAGCCGCTGACGGTGACGGCCGGCGACGTGTCGACGCAACTCGTTCCGTCCGCCGCCGGGCTCGGTGTCGACTGGGATGCCACCCTCGACCGGGCTGATTCGCAGCCGCTCAACCCGTTCACGAGGCTCACGTCGTTCTTCACCACCGACGAGATCGGTGTGGTGTCGACCCGCGACGAGGCCGCGCTGGCCTCCGCCGTCGACGGCCTCCGCAGTGAGACCGATCGCGCCTCCCGCGAGGGGACCGTCGTGTTCGAGGGTCCGACCCCGGTGCCGGTGGACCCGTCGACCGGGCAGAACCTGAACGGGGAAGGCGCCGAGGCGGCGTTGACCGAGCAATGGGCGTTCGGCCGGACGGTGGACCTGCCCGTCGACGTCGTGCCCGTGACGGTGACGAAGGAAGGCGTCCAGAGGGCGCTCGACGAAGTGGCGGCGCCCGCTGCCTCCGCCGATCTGGTGGTGACCGGACGCGACGGCAAGGTCGCGACCGCGGCGCGTCAGCAGATCGGTGCCATCGTCGGCTTCGAGCCGGACGGCAACGGCGGGCTGAAGCCCACCTACAACATCGAGGCTGCCACCGGCATCCTGGCGCCGCAGCTGGTCTCGACGGAGATCGCACCGAAGGACGCGACGATCACCCTCGACGGCGGATCACCCACCGTAGTCCCCGCGGTCGTCGGCGACCTGGTGCAGTGGCCCAAGACGCTGGAGACGCTGCCCGAATTGTTGCGCGGCAACGGTTCTCACACCATCGCCGCGGTGTACGGGCCCGTCCCGCCCGCCCTCACCACGGAGGCCGCGCAGGCGCTCGGCGTGAAGGAAGTGATCGGCGAGTTCACGACCGGCGGCTTCTCTGCGGCGTCGGGTACCAACATCCGGCTCGCTGCCAGCGAGATCAACGGGGCGCTGATCAAGCCGGGCGACACGTTCTCCCTGAACGGGTACACCGGCCCGCGCGGCACGGCTCAGGGCTATGTGGAGTCGGGCATCATCAACAACGGTCGCCCGGACACCGCCGTCGGGGGCGGTGTGAGCCAGGTGGCGACGACGCTCTACAACGCCGCATATTTCGCCGGCATGGAGGACGTCGCGCACACCGAGCACTCGTACTACATCTCGCGATACCCCGAGGCGCGCGAGGCCACCGTCTTCGAAGGCGCCATCGACCTGCAGTTCCGGAACACCGGCAAGACGGGTGTGATGATCCAGGCCATCGGCGGCGCCTCGGATCTGACCATCCGGTTCTGGGGAACCAAGTCGGTCGACGTCGAGTCGATCACCGGCAACCGGACCAAGCCGACGGAGCCCGACACGGTCACCCTGCCCGCCGGCGATCACTGCATCGCCTCCAGCGGCGCACCGGGATTCACGGCCAGCGACACCCGGGTGATCTCCGACCACGCCACCGGCCAGGAAATCTCCCGGGACACCAGGACCGTCCGGTACGACCCCGTCCCGATCGTCAAGTGCGAGGCACCCGCCGCCGCACCCAAACCCGACGAGCGCACTCCCGCCGCCTCGCCGGCGCCGTCCGCCCCGGCGGAAAGCCCGAAAACCACCACCCCGAAGCCGAAGCCGAACGACGGCGAGTAGACGCACTACTTCTCAGGAGAGTGCGAACCGAGAAAGGGTGCGGCTACAGCGACCGCACCGTAAGCCGCTGGGCGGACGGGAGCGGGGCCTGCGTGACCCAGCCTCGTGGCATCGCGGCACGCGCGATCGCGCGGCGGACACGCTCCGCCACCTGCCCAGGTGCCTCCAGGTCGTCCCACGTCCACCGCACCACCTGGAAGCCGAGGTCTCGCAGCGCGTCCTCGCGTTGCTTCTCGGCGAAGACCGCGTCGCCGGGGGATTGCCCGGGTTTCAGCAGCCGGCCGTACTTGACGCGTCCGTCGAACTCCCCGAGCACGATGCCGTCGAAGTGGAAGTCGACCCGCCCGATTCGGCGCCCGCCGGGTTCGAACACCTCGCCTTGCTGGGACGGGGCGGGCAGCCCGGCACGCGACAACATCACCCGGCTTCGCGATTCACCGACACTTTCGCTGTGCCCGCTCAGGAACCGGACGACCCTCCGCGCCGCATCGACGCCGTGACGACGCGCAGCGCGGGCGAGTTCGGCCTCCAGGTCCTCACGGCCGACCCCGAATCTGCGGACGGCCGCGTCACCCACCACGACGGCCTGCTCGAACGGCAGCGTTCTCGCGAGGTCGATCACCGTCCGCGCCGGGAGAGTCAGCGCTTGGCCGTCCACTACTGCCATGTGCTCTCCGATCGGGGCGCAGTGCACCGTGGTCCGCCGCGTGATCCGGCCACCTCCGCGTCGATTTCTGGTGAGGTGCACGCGGTCGAGGGGCGTCTTCCACAGCGGCAGTCCGTACACGACGGCCGCGGATTGGTGACTGAGCACCGCGTCGTCCGACACGGCGTGAACTGTCGAGTCGATCAGGAAGCGATGGCGTTCCTCCTCGCTCAGGGCCGTGTACATCGACGCGGAGAGGTACGCGCCGCGCCCGATGCGTTGCCACTCGCCGCGTGTGTACAGGCGTCGGATCTCGTCGTCGCTGTAGCCGCGGCTCAACGCCTCCTGGCGTCGCAGCATCGCCCCCGGGGCATGTTCCATGGGAACGATTCTCGCCGGGGCCACCGGAAGAATCCGGTCCGAAGGACCCTGCTGTGGATGAACTGAAGCTTGTGGACAACTCCCGCACTCCTTCTCGGCTCGCGCACTGCTTGCCGGGCCCGAAAAGGTGTGCGTCGACGGAGAAAGAGTGCCGGAGGTCGGCCGGTCGGGACACGAAAAGGCCCGGCGGCCGGGGAAGTACCCCGGCCGCCGGGCCGTGTGAAGCCGATCAGAACGCTGCTTCGTCGAGCTCCATGATGTCGTTGTCGATGTTGGCGACGATGCTGCGGGTGGCGGTCAGTTCCGGCAGGACGTTCTTCGCGAAGAAGGACGCGATGGCGACCTTGCCCTCGTAGAACGCCTTGTCCTTGTCGGAGGCACCCTCGTCGAGGGCCTTGATCGCGATCTCGGACTGGCGCAGGAGCTGCCAGCCGATGAGCAGGTCGCCGACGGACATCAGGAAGCGGACCGAGCCGAGGCCGACCTTGTACAGCTCGGACGGCTGCTCCTGTGCACCCATGAGGTACCCGGTGAGGGTGGCGGCCATGGTCTGGACGTCCTCGAGGGCGGTGGCGAGCAGGGCGCGCTCGGCCTTGAGGCGACCGTTGCCTGCCTCGCTGTCGATGAACTTCTTGACCTCGCCTGCGACGTGGGCGAGTGCCACACCACGGTCTCGGGCGATCTTGCGGAAGAAGAAGTCCTGCGCCTGGATGGCGGTGGTGCCCTCGTACAGCGAGTCGATCTTGGCGTCGCGGATGTACTGCTCGATCGGGTAGTCCTGCAGGAAGCCGGAGCCACCGAAGGTCTGCAGGCTGTCCGTCAGGTACTGGTATGCCCGCTCGGAGCCGACGCCCTTGACGATGGGGAGCAGCAGGTCGTTGACGCGGAACGCGAGGTCCTTGTCGGCACCGGACACCAGCTTGGCGGTGGCCTCGTCCTGATGCGCCGCGGTGTACAGGTACACGGCGCGCAGGCCCTCCGCGTACGCCTTCTGCATGGCGAGGGCGCGACGGACGTCGGGGTGGTGCGTGATGGTGACGCGCGGCGCGGCCTTGTCCGTCATCTGGGTGAGGTCTGCGCCCTGGACGCGTTCCTTCGCGTAGTCGAGGGCGTTGAGGTAGCCGGTGGAGAGGGTGGCGATGGCCTTGGTGCCGACCATCATCCGGGCGTGCTCGATGACGTCGAACATCTGCGCGATGCCGTTGTGGACCTCGCCGACGAGCCAGCCCTGGGCGGGAATGCCGTGGCCGCCGAAGGTGACCTCACACGTGGCGGAGACCTTCAGGCCCATCTTGTGCTCGACGTTGGTGACGAATACGCCGTTGCGCTCGCCCAATTCGTTGGTCTCGAAGTTGAAGTGCGTCTTCGGGACGAAGAACAGCGACAGTCCCTTGGTGCCGGGGCCTGCGCCCTCGGGGCGGGCCAGGACCAGGTGGAAGATGTTCTCGAACAGGTCGTCGGAGTCGGCGGACGTGATGAACCGCTTGACGCCCTCGATGTGCCAGGAGCCGTCGTCCTGCTTGATGGCCTTGGTGCGGCCTGCGCCGACATCGGAGCCGGCGTCGGGTTCGGTGAGGACCATGGTGGCACCCCAACCGCGCTCGACGCAGGTGGCGGCCCACTTCTTCTGCTCTTCGGTGCCGTTGTGGAACAGCACGTCCGCGAACGCGGGTCCGGCCTGGTACATGTGTGCGGCCGGCTGGGCGCCGAGGATCAGCTCACCGATGGCCCACACGACGGACCGGGGGACGGGAACGCCGCCGATCTCCTCGGAGAGTCCCATGCGGTACCACTCGGCGTCCCACAGCGCGCGGAACGACTTCTTGAAGGATTCCGGCAGGGTGACGGTGTGGTTCTCGGGGTCGAAGACCGGAGGGTTGCGGTCGGCGTCGGCGAAGGACTCGCCCAGCGGTCCCTCGGCGAGGCGGGCAACTTCGCTGAGCATGTTGCGGACGGTGTCGGCGTCGAGATCGCCCCACACGCCTTCACTCAGCGGCTGCTCGAGACCGAGTACCTCGAAGAGGTTGAACTCCAGGTCGCGGACGTTGCTCTTGTAATGGCCCATGTCTTCTGTCTCTCCCAGTGAGATGGTGCGGTCTATCCGTTAGTACCGCCCAAGTTATTACTCGTCGGTAACATCAGCGATATTACGCCCCATTTACCTGACTGCCAAGACTCGGGCGGTGCGCGACGACGAGCGCGTCGATCGACGTTCCGGCGTCCGTCTCGCGGAAGCGCCGTTCGGCAACGTCGACGACCAGCCGCCCGTCGAACGAGTTCACCAAATCGTCTGGTGTGTACAGGATTTCGGGGTCCTGGGGACCCCCGACTCCCTGCGACAAGTTAACGGCGTCATGCCCCAAAATCATGAGGATTCCATCAGGTTTCAGCGCAGATATGGCGCGGTTCACAACCTGTAGACGCTCCTCGGGGGCGAGATGGAGGTAGATCATGAGCACGAGGTCGTACCCGCCGCCGAGGTCCGAATCGGTGACGTCGGCGACGCGATAGTCGAGCCGTTCCCGGACGGAGCGGGGTGCTTCGGCGGCCACCCGGCGAGCCTTGTCGAGGGCCACGGCCGAGTAGTCGAGCCCCGTCACCTCCCAGCCGCGGGTGGCGAGCCAGTGCGCGTTGCGGCCCTCCCCGCACGCGAGGTCGAGTGCGCGGCCGCGGGTGAGCGAAGTGACCCGCTCGACCACGACGGCGTTGGGTGGCGCGCCCCACACCAGTTCGCTCTGTGAATACCGTTCGTCCCAGGCAGCTGCATCCATGCCCCGACGCTAGTACGCGGGCTACGGAGTGAGTGTGGTCCGCATGAGGAGCACGTTGTAGTTGTTGTGCACCGTCGTGAGGAAGTAGAGGTCGCGCCCGGACGACCACGGGTGGATGTAGGCGCCGTACGCGGTGGGCAGCTCCCGGGTGTCGACGAGTACCTCCGGTGGGCCCCACGGTCCGGTGACCGACGGTGAGCGGCGCATGACGACGGAGTTGTACTGGTCGGTGGTCAGCATGAGGTATTGGCCGAGGTACTCGTTGTACGCGACGGACAATTCGCCGACTCCGCCCGGCATGATCGGCTTGGCGACGTCGGGGTTGCCCTTGATCCACTTGGCGCCGTCGAAGTACTCGTACGCGCCGAGGTCCATGATCTGGGGTTCCGGGACCCGCGCGATGTGGACGAGTCCGCCGCGACCGGCAGGCGTGCCGTATTGGTAGACGAAGCCGTCGGCCTTGACGAACGCGCTCATCTGGAAGTTGGCGTTGCCGCCGACGTTCGGGCGCTGGGTCTCGGGGGCGACGGTCCAGTTCTCGCCGTTGTCCTGTGAGTAGACGAGACCGGAGTAGTTGGTGTCCCACGTTCCCGCCGGTCCCCAGTTCTTCACCGACATCATGCTCAGAACCTGGGTGTTGCCGACGGCGACGCCGGCGGTGGGGATTCGGCTGATCTCGACGAACGGGATCTTCGGGCTCGGGACGAGCTCCTTGGACTGGCCGAAGATGTCGCGCGGTGAGCTGTCGAAGTTCATCCCGTCGGAGAGGATGCCGTCCGAGCTGCGGAACAGCGTGCTGCTGCGCCAGGCCCACAGGCTGCCCGACAGCAGGTTGGGCAGTCCGAGCCCGGCGGAGTCGCCGAACGCCGTGAGGACCTGGCCCTGGCCGTTGTCCCACATGATCCCGAGGTCGGTGCCGAGGACGTTGGCGTCCTGGGTTCGGTTCGGACTGAGCATGCCGGTCTGCTGTGCGACCGCCTGGGTACGGCCGGTGAGGTGTGGAATCCCGTTGGTGCCGTTGAGTCCGGGGATCGGATTGATGGCGTTGGGATTCGCGGCGGCCGGGCCGGCGAATGCGATCAACGTCACGGCCGCGCCGACGAGTGACGCTGCTGCAAGAGCTCTGGTTCGCTTCACGAAGGACACTCCATCTCTAGCAGCAGGCGGCACTGCGTGGCCCGAAGAGACCACTCCCCCTACCGGTGATCAACTGCTGGAAATCGCCAGAAGTCTAACAAGTCTGTTCTTACGACAGTGTCGGTTTGACCGCCCTGTTCGTTTCATCGGCACCACCACCGAACCGATATTACCGACGAGTAACAGGAACCGGTGCTACCCGCTGGGCGGTCGCCGACGTAACGTGTGCTGGCGACAAGTCCACACTGCGCGTAACCACGCGGGACCTGATGAGGAGATCGATCGATGGGAAAGCAGATTGCCACCGTGGCTGGAGGTCGGCAGTCCGCCCTTCTCGGGCTCGGCGTGTACCGGCCCGAACGGGTCGTCACCAACGACGAGATCTGTGAACTGATCGACTCGAACGACGAGTGGATCCAGTCGCGCTCGGGGATCCGCAACCGGCGGTTCGCGGCGGAGGACGAGAACGTCGTCACGATGTCCATCGCCGCCGGGCGCAAGGCGATCGAAGCGAGCGGGATCGATCCCGAGCAGATCGGCTGCGTCATCGTCGCCACGTCGACGTACCTCCTGCTGACGCCGCCCGCCGCGGCGGTGGTGGCCGACGCGCTGGGCACCAACGGGCCCGGAGCGTTCGATCTCGGCGGTGGTTGTGCGGGCTTCTGCACCGCGCTGACGGTGGCGTCGGATCTGGTTCGCGGAGGATCCGTCGACTACGCCCTCGTCGTGGGTGTCGAGAAGATGAGCATCACCACCGACCCCACCGACCGCTCGACGCGGTTCATCTTCGGTGACGGCGCCGGCGCCGTGGTCGTGGGCAAGAGCGACGTCGCGGGCATCGGACCGGTGGAGTGGGGTTCGGACGGCGCCCAGGCCGACGCCATCGTGCAGGATCTCGATTGGTACGAATACATCACGACGCCGGGTGCCACACGCCCGTACATCAAGATGGCCGGTACCGCGGTGTTCCGCTGGGCCGCCTTCGAGATGGGCAAGGTGGCACTGCGGGCGGTCGAGAAGGCCGGCATGTCGGTCGACGATCTCGACGCGTTCGTTCCGCACCAGGCAAACTCGCGGATCACGGAGGTGATCGCGCGCAGCATGAAACTCCCCGAGAACGTGCCCGTGTCCGACGACATCGCCGAGAGCGGCAACACGTCGGCGGCATCGGTGCCGCTCGCCATGGAGGAGATGCTGCAGTCCGGCGCCACCAAGCCCGGCGACACCGCCCTGCTGCTCGCTTTCGGTGCCGGTTTGTCCTACGCGGCCCAGGTCGTGACGATGCCGGTACTCGCGAAGGACTGACCCGGCCCCGTAGGGGACAGGAAAGCAGGGGTCGATGAGCGTCACCCGGCAGTCGGTCGCCGTCGCTGTCCTGATGTCCGGCGTCGTGTTCCTCGCGGGCTGCGGCGGCGGGAGCACCGGCGGCGGCAGCACCTCGACGGTGTCCGGCTCAGCGGTGGAACTGAACTCGGGCGGTGACTGCGCGGGCCGCGACGTGATCGTCAACAAGGACGGTGCCGGGGTCGTCCTCGACGGCGAGTGCGGCACCGTCACCATCGAGGCCAACGGCGTCTCGGCGAACGTCGCCACGTCGAACGCGGTCATCGTGCGCGGTCAGGACACCAACGTCGTCGGCGGGCAGACCGGAACGCTCACCATCTCGGGGCGCAGCAACAGTTCCACCATCGACGTCGTCGAGTCGATCGAACTGCAGGGCAACGCCGTGAACGTGCTCGGCAAACAGGCGGAGCGGATCTCGATCAGCGGAAGCGGGAACTCCGTGAACGTGGACGATTCCGGTGCCATGACGGTGAGTGGCAACGACAACTTCGTGCGCGCCGTGTCCCTCGACTCCCTCGAACTGACCGGATCCAACAACTCCGTCGACTGGGATTCCGGCGCGACGGCCCCGACGGTCGACACGGGCTCGGAGAACCGGCTCACCCCACCCGGAGCGTGATCACCGGGCGCCGCAGCCGGTGAGTACGGCGGCCATCGCATCGCGCTCGGGTGGCGTCACCCAGAGACGGTACGCCACTTTCACTTCCACCTGACGCGCCACGTAGGTGCAGCGGTACGCCGCCAGCGGGGGCAGCCACGTCGACGCGTCGGCATCGCTCTTGCGCTGATTGGTCGGCCCGTCCACCGCCTGCAGGTTGCGGGGATCGTTCGCGAGGTCCGCCCGCGTCTGCGTGTCGAGGAGCTGAGCTCCCTTCTGCCACGCGTCCGACAGGGCCACCACGTGATCGATCTGCACGGCGTCCGACGTCTTCGTGCCCCGGGTGAACGCAATGATGGTGCCCGTGTAGAGATCCCGCAACGTGCCCGACTGCACCACGCAGTTGCGGGTGCGGTCCCGTGAGGTGATGTCGACGAGGTCGCGCCGCAGGATGTCGTTGCGGGTGTCGCAGCCGTTGCGCCCGAGGTCGACCGACACGTTGTCGGTCCAGCTGGCGCCGAACAGTTCCCGGTCGTATCCCGTCTTGGGTGCCCGGCCCTTCACCTCGAGGGTGGACAGCTGGGCGAAAGCCGTCTGTATCTGTTGTGCGTCAGTGACTTCCGAGGGTGCGACCGGTCCGGTTCCGGCGGCGAGGGTGTCGTCGGGGTCCGGGGTGAGCATCGTGACGAGCACGACGACGAGCAGCCCGGCGAGGATCCAGGGCCACTTGGTGCGGATGGTCGTGATGATGGAGCCGGTGTTCGGTACCGCAGAGCGGGGCATGAATCTCTCCTGAAATCAACGCTGTTCGTCATTTCTATCAGGAGTGGCCCCGCGGGCCGGTGATCGGCCCGGGTTTACGTGGTCGCGTTGTGCAGCAGGGGAATCAGCAACTCGTCGTCGGTGAGGGCGCCGTGTTGCCCGGGGAGGGCGGACAGCCTCGACTCCGCCTTGCGCCGGACCACCGCGACGCCGCCCTGTGCGATGGCGACGACGTCGCCGATGCGGCCCTGGACTTCGGATCGCACGGCCGGCCCGAACAGTCCCGCGGTGACGGCCTCGTCCCTCGTGCCGATCCACATGCGGTGTCCCAGTTCGCTCCTCCACCGGGCGGCGACGTCGTGCCCGGCTCCGGCTCGGGTGTGGACGTGCCGGCACCGGGGTTCGCCGGCGAGCGCCACCACGTCGTCCGACAGGGCGGGAGTGGCATCGAAGTCGATCTTGTCGGCGTCGTCGACGGTGACCATGCCGTGGTCGGCGGTGACGTACAGCGTGGTGTCGGGTTGTGCCGCCGCGAGTCCCGCGGCGAGCTTCTCGACGAGCCGGTCGACGAGGGCGACCTGGTGCAGCCAGGATTCGGATCCCGGTCCGTAAATGTGCCCGAGCGTGTCGATTTCGCTGAGGTAGCAGTAGGTGAGGGTCCGTTCGCCTCCCCGGGCCGCGGTGACCACGTGCGCGATCAGGTCGCCGTACGCGTGTATTCCTGTGAACGTGCCGCCGCGGAGGACGGCGCGGGTGAGCCCGGACCCGTCGAATTTCGCGGGAACCACGGTCGTGCACGTGATGCCGGCTGCCGCGGCGCGTTCGAACACGGTGGGCGCGGGCTGGACGACCTCGGGCACCAGGCGGGTGAGTTCGTCGCCCTTGTGGCCCGCGCGCCACGACAACCAGTTGAGAGTGCCGCGAACCTCACGAACGTATGACTGGTAGCCGGTGATGCCGTGACCGCCGGACGGCAACCCCGTACCGAACGACGCGATGCTGGTGGCGGTCGTGGTGGGGAAGCCCGCCCGGATCGGCCGTCCGGTCAGGCTGTCGAGGAACGGGGCGTGGTCGCGGTGGCGACGCAGCGACGTCCAGCCGAGGCCGTCGATCAAGAACACCACGGTGTGCCTGCTGTCCGGCAGGTGCAGCCGGTTGGGTTCGCCGGCAACGCCCAGTGCGGCGAGGACGGACGGCATCAGGGCGGACAGCGTGGGCTGCGAATACACGTCGAGCGGGGGCGCCGTAACGGTCATGACCTCCACTATGGTGGATCGGCTCGGAGTGCACTATGGGTTGTCGGCTCCGGCTGCACTTATGGGGTGTCGGCTCCGCCGACGCGGTGATGCAGGTCCACGGGCTGGCCGTCGGAGGGAAACGGCAGCGAGGTGTAATTGAGCGGGGCGACGTAGCCGGGGCTCACCTGCCAGTCGAATCGCCGCAGCAGGTGGTGCATGACTGTCTTGATTTCGGCGCCCGCGAAGTGCATCCCCAGGCATTTGTGTACGCCGCCGCCGAACGGCTCCCACGCGAACCGGTGAACCTTGTCCTCGCGGCGTTCGGGTGTGAACCGTTCGGGGTCGAACCTCTCCGGATCGGGCCAGTACTCGGGCATGTGATGGGTGAAGTGCACGACCACCGACATGTACGTGCCCCGGGGGATGTAGTGGCCGAGCACCTCGGTGTCCTCGACCGCGCGGCGGGCGACCACCGGGACCGGCGGAACGAGGCGCAGGCATTCCTTCATGACGAGGTCGAGGTCGGTCAGTTCGTCGAGTTGACCGTAGGTCGGGGTGGACGTGCCCAGTGCCGCCGACTGCCGCCTGCACCGCTCCTGCCAGTCGGGGTGCTGGCCGAGGTACTGCATCATCGTCGACAGCGTGATGGTGGATGTGTCGTGCGCCGCCATCAGCAGGAAGATCATGTGGTTGACGACGTCGTCGTCGCTGAACCGTTGCCCCTCTTCGGATTCGATGTGGCACAGCGCGGAGAACAGGTCGTCGCCGGCACCCGCTCGACGCGCGGGCAGGTAGCGGCGGAAGAACTCCTCGAGTCGTGCGCGCCCGTCGATGCCGCGCTTCCATCGTGTTCCGGGCAGGGGGTACCGCACCACCGACGTGGCGGCCTGCACGCTGTCGATGAAGGCCGTGTTGATCTCGGCCATCTCCCGGGGCGTCGACCCCTCGGCACCGCCCATGAAGATGCTCGTGGCGAGATCGAGTGTCAGCTCCTTCAGCGCGGGGTACGCGGCGAAGCCCGGGGTGGGTTGCCAGCCGTCGAGCCCCTTCTCGACGGCCGGATGGAGTGCCTCGGTATAGCGCGACAGCCGGTCGCGGGTGAAGGCCTGCTGCATGATTCGCCGGTGGGCGAGGTGTTCGTCGCCGTCGAGGAGCATCAGCCCGCGGTGGAAGAACGGCCCGATCAGCACGCTCCAGCCGTCGCTGTTGACGAAGGCACGGTCCTTGTTCTGCAGCACCGTCTGGCAGCCGTCCGGTCCGAGCACGGTGACCCACCGCTTGCCGGCCATGCTCAGCCACGACACGGGGCCGTAGCGATCCCAGCGACTCTGCAGTAGTCCCATCGGGTCGCGGAAGTAGTCCAGTGAGTGTCCGATGACGGGGAATCCGGCATTGCCCGAGATGGGTTGCAGGGTGCTTTGCGGTGGGGGAGCAGCGAGAACTTTGGGCATCGGCCCTCCTCGTCGGCATATGTGACAGGACACTCTGTCAGATGTGTGTAGTGTGCGTCACGCCTGTGGGTCTGTCAACATCGAGTCATGAGTCAGCCGGCGCGCCAGTACCGCGGTCGAAGTTCGGAGGAACGCGCCGCGGACCGTCGCGCGCGACTGCTCGAGGCGGGCCTGCAGGTGTTCGGCACCGTGGGCGGCGAGAAGGCGACCATGACCGCGATCTGCGCCGAGGCGAAACTGACGGAACGCTATTTCTACGAGAGCTTCCACAGCCGGGACGACCTGCTGGTGCAGGTGATCGAGGCCATCGCCGCGGAGATCGCGGAGGCGGCGCGGGTCACCCTCCAGGCCGTGACCGGCGACCCCGAGGTACGGGCGCGGGCGGCGATCGCGACCTTCGTCGAGATCCTGACGGCGGACCCGCGGAAAGGGCGGGTGTCGATCATCGAATCGGCGGGCGCCGAACCGCTGCGGACGCGTCGGCGTGAATTGTTGCGGGCGTTCGCCCTGCTGGTCGCGGAGGAATCGAAGGAACTCTACGGCGACCGGGCGTGGTCGTCGCCGCAGGACGAGATCACCGCGCTGCTGTTCGTGGGTGGGCTCGCGGAGCTCATGACGTCGTGGCTGAACGGCGAGATCGAGGTGTCTCCCGAGCAGATCGTCGATGCCGCGACCTATCAGTTCACGTCCACCGCACACCGCTGAGCGGGTCCCGGGCGGAAACGTGACGGGTGTCACGTGCGAAGCTGTGGGCATGGTGGATATCGCACGCCCGCAGTTGGAGGGCACGGTCGCGGTAGGCGAGGGGCGTCGGCTCGGCTTCGCGGAGTTCGGTTCGGCACAGGGCAGGGCCGTGTTCTGGCTGCACGGCACGCCCGGAGCGCGGCGGCAGGTGCCGATGGAAGCGCGCGCGTTCGCCGAACGCGAGCACGTCCGGCTGATCGGAATCGACCGGCCGGGGGTCGGTTCGTCGACGCCGCACCGCTACGGCGCCGTGATCGACTTCGCCGAAGATTTGCGCACGGTCGCCGACACGCTGGGCATCGACCAGATGGCCGTGGTCGGCCTGTCCGGGGGCGGCCCCTACACGCTGGCCGCGGCATACGCGATGCCCGACCGCGTGGTCGCGACCGGCATCCTCGGGGGTGTCGCGCCGACGAAGGGTCCCGACGCGATCCGCAGCGGGTTGATGGATCTCGCCGTCCTGGCGGCTCCGGTGCTGTCGGCGGGCGGTGTTCCCGTCGGGTTGGCGGCGAGTTCCGTGATCAGGCTGGCGAGACCGTTCGCGTCGCCGATCATCGACCTGTACGGACGGCTTTCTCCGGAAGGCGACCGTCGTCTGCTCGCGCGGCCGGAGTTCAAAGCGATGTTCCTCGACGATCTGCTCAACGGCGGCCGCAAGCAGCTCAGTGCACCGTTCGCCGACCTCGTCCTGTTCGCCCGGGACTGGGGATTCCGGGTGAACGCGGTGAAGACCCCGGTGCGGTGGTGGCACGGCGACTGCGACCACATCATCCCGCTCCGGCACGGGCAGCACATGGTGTCGCTTCTTCCCGACGCCGAATTCCACACGATGCACGGGGAAAGCCATCTCGGGGGCCTGGGCATGTCGGAGGAGATTCTCCGCTCGCTCCTCGACATCTGGGACGCCAAGGAGGCGCAGGCGCCGTTCGGCCCGGTGTGACGGTGGCGCGGTCTGCACGCCACCGTCGCCGGGTCAGGACTGCAGGGTCGTGATCTGGAACGTGGCGCCGAGGGGATCGGCGACGGACGCGAGCCGCCCGAACGGTGTGTCCTCCGGTTCGCGCCGGACGCTGCCGCCCAGTTCGGTCACCTTCGCGACTGCCGCGTCCGTGTCGTCGACGCCGATGTAGAACTGCCAGAACGAGGGGACGCCTTCGGGCAGGAACGAGTCGGCGTCCATGACTCCGGCGACCGTGCGGTCGCCGAGGTCGGCCTGTGAGTACCGGAATTCGTCCGTGTCGCCGAGAGTCCGATAGGTCCAGCCGAAGACGTCCGCGTAGAAGGGGAGCGCCGCCGCGTAGTTCCGCGACAGCGTTTCGTGCCAGACGGGCGCGCCGGGTTCGTCCACGAGGCCGAAGCCGTCGTGTTGATCGGCCTGCCACACGCCGATCACGGCGCCGGCGGGATCGCCGAGGATGGCTATCGTGCCCTGGTCGCCCACGGTCATCGCGGGCATCATCACCTGCCCGCCCGCCTCGGCCGCCTTCGCGGCGGTGGCCTCCGCGTCCTCGGATGCGATGTAGGTGGTCCACACGTTGCCGTACGGGTTGCCCTGTTGTTGCGGACCAAGGCCCGCAATGGGTTTGCTGTTCTTGCTGAAGATGGAGTACCCGCCGTACTGCGGATCCTCGTTGGTGTCGGACCTCCAGCCGAACAGCCCGGTGTAGAACGGAATGACCTGTTGGGGGTCGGAACTGGTGAGATCGATCCAGCAGGGAGCGCCGGTGAGGGACGGACGGTCGGGCATCTCGGTCTCCTAGGACATGGTCGGGGCAGCGCACGGTGTGGTGCCGGTCACAAACCTACGCGTCCCGACGACCTGCCGTCGGTTCGCGACGCGCTGTGGAAGACTCGGCGCATGTCTGCGAGCGAGAACCAGGACAGCCCGGGCCGGGCCCGCCAGAATCTGATCTATCGCGACGGCGTCCTCGGTCGCACACCCTCCGTTCCCACCGATTTCGACACGCTGGAGCGACGCGCGCGGAGGAAGATGAGCGCGAAGGGTTGGGCGTACGTGCACGGCGGCGCGGGACTGGGTCGCACGATGCAGGCCAACCGCGATGCGTTCGACAAGTGGCAGATCGTTCCCCGGGTGCTGCGCGATGTCTCGAAGCGCGACATCGGCGTCGAGTTGTTCGGGCGCAGGATTCCGGCCCCGGTCCTGCTCGCCCCGGTGGGTGCCGCCGAACTGGCCGGCCCCGAGGCGGATGTGGCGATCGCCGCCGCTGCCGCCGAACTGGGTGTGCCGTACATCTTCTCCAATCAAGGCTGCGCGCCGATGGAGGAGAGCGCCGCGGCGATGGGCGACGCGCCCCGGTGGTTCCAGTTGTACTGGAGCACCGACGACGATCTCGTCGACAGCCTGCTCCAGCGCGCCGAGAACATTCGTGCGGACGCGGTCGTGGTCACCCTCGACACGACCATGCTCGGCTGGCGCCCGGAAGACCTCAACCTCGGCTCGCTGCCCTTCGCGCAGGGGCAGGGGATCGCGCAGTACACGTCCGATCCGGTGTTCCGCCGGATCGTGCACGAGCGGATCAAGGCTGCCGCCGGCAAGGCGGACGTCGAGGTGACGCTCGGCGCGATCCGGTCACTGGTGTCGATGACCCGGCGCTTCCCGGGCCGCTTCCTCGACAACCTGCGGTCGCCGGAACCGCGGGCCGCCGTGGAGACGTTCCTCGACATCTACTCCCGGCCGTCGCTGAGCTGGGCCGATATCGAGACCCTCCGCAGCAGGACGTCGCTGCCGATCCTCCTCAAGGGCGTGCTGCACCCGGACGATGCCAGGCGCGCTCTCGATGCCGGGGTGGACGGCATCGTCGTGTCGAATCACGGTGGGCGGCAGGTGGACGGCAGCGTGTCGTCGCTGGACGCGCTCGTGGACATCGCGCCCGTCGTGGACGGCAGGCTGACGCTGCTCCTCGACAGCGGAATCCGCACGGGAGCAGACGTCTTCAAGGCCCTCGCGCTCGGTGCGGACGCGGTGACGCTCGGCCGGCCCCACCTGTACGGCCTGGCCCTCGCAGGTCAGGCCGGTGCGCGGGACGCCACGGCCAACGTGATCGCCGAGTTCGACCTCACGATGGGGCTCAGTGGCCTGACGTCGGTGGCCGAGATCGACCGGGACGCCCTGCGCAGGGCGTAGGCCGTCAGAGTTCGGCGATCGTGATTATCCCGTCCTGAAGGGCCCGCACCAGCAGCGCCGTCTTGGTGGACGCGTCACGTCCGACCAGCGCGTACTTCTCGCGGATGCGGGTCAGGTGGGTGTTGACCGTTCCGAGGGCGATGTGGAGGTCGGCGGCGACGGCGAGCTTGGAGTCGCCGCGCAACCAGTGCCGTAGAACCTCGACTTCGCGAGCCGACAACGCCGGCTTCGGATAGATGCGGGTTACGGGCGGTTCGCCCGTATGTGGGGGGTGCCCGAGTGCGTCGGGTGCAGTGGTCATGCCGATTCCATCTTTCTGACATGTACAGAGAGCTACAGGTACCCGACGTCCCTGCAGGCAGTTCAGGTTAACCTGCGGCGGCGGTGCGTGTCTCGGCAGGCCCGGATCAGCTTTCACAGCCGACACCGTCACCGTCGCGGTCCAGATGCGTCCCGTAGCCCGGCTCGCCGATCCGTACCGGCGCCGCACCGGCCGCCTTCGCCGCGGAGCAGTTCTTGTAGTAGACGTCGCTCGGCTGTGCCGTGTCGACGAACGGGACGGGTGCGGGCGCCGGTGCCGGAGCGGGAACGGGTGCGGGCGCAGGTACCGCTTCCGGCACCGTGGTGGTCGTCGGAGCCGGCGCCGCGGCGGGCGCTGCGGCCCCGCAGTCCTGCAGTACCCGGGCGATCGCGTCGTGCTCGGCCTGGGTCACCCACAGGCCGTACACGGCCTTCACCTCCACCTGATCGGCCACGTACGTGCACCGGTAGCTCTTGTTCGGGGGTAGCCAGGTGGCGGCGTCGCCGTCCGATTTCTGCTGGTTGGCGGGTCCGTCGACGGCTTTGAGGTTCCGCGGATCGTTCGCGAAGTTCACCCGGGTCGCGGTGTCGAGCTGCTGGGCGCCCTTCTGCCAGGCATCGGACAACGCGACGACGTGATCGATCTGTACGGCATTCGACGTGCCCTCACCGCGGACGAACGAGATGGTGTTGCCCGTGTACGGGTCGAGCAGCGTTCCGGTCTGTACCGCGCAGTCGCGGGTGCCCGGCTTGAACACGATCTGTTCGAGGTCGCGCCCGAGGATGTCGTTCCGCGTGTCGCACCCGTTGTGGCCGCCCTCGACCGTGACGTCGTCGGTCCACGCCTGGCCGAAGAGATCACGGTCGTAACCGGTCTTCGGTGCGCGTCCCTTGATCTCGAGGCCGGCGAGTTGCTGCAGCGCGGCGGTCGCCTCGGCGCCGCCGACCGCGGCGGGTTCGACCGGCGAGAGGGCGAGCGCAGACGAAACCGGCACCGGTGTCGACGAACTCGACGCGGCACGCACGGTCGTCGAATCGGCGACCGTGGGTGTCACGGACGCGGATACCGCTGTGGCCTGGGCCGATTGGTCGTCCTGTCCGGGGCTGAGGAACGAGACCGCGGCCACGACTACGACGATCCCGGCGGTAATCCAGGGCCACTTCTTGCGAGTGGCAGGTGATGAGGGCGGGGGAAACGTCATGCCGGTCCTTCAATGAACGTGGGGGGTCGAATGTTCATCGCGCGGAAAGGCTCTTCCGTTACTCGGCATCGCGGGAACTGTTAGCATGCCCCGGGACCGGAATTCGTGCGGGTGGAGGGCGGTAGTCGGTCGTGAGACGACACATGTTTCGGGGGAAATTGCGCACAGCGGCCGTCGCGGCCGTGACCGTGGTCTCTCTCTGCCTCGGTGGCACCGTCGCGGCGGCCGCCGATCCGATCGTCGACACCGGTCAGGCGCTCGGTTCCGCGGTGGCGTCGAACGGGTCGACGCTCGATCACGTCACCGTGATCGATCCGAGACACCTGACGTTGCACGTCTTCTCGGCGTCGATGCAGCGGGTCGTTCCGGTGTACGTCCAGCGCCCTGCCGACACGAGCGTGCCGAGGCCGACGCTGTACTTCCTCGACGGTCAGGTCCGTCGGGAGAAGACCGATGTCGAAGAGTTCCTGGCCGATCAGAACGTGAACGTCGTCAGCCCTTCCGGCGGCGAGAACGCGTATTGGACGGACTGGAAGAGCCCCGACCCGGTGATGGGGGTGAACAAGTGGAAGACCTTTATGACTCAGGAACTTCCGCCGGTCGTCGACGCGGCCCTCGGCACCAACGGAGTCAACGCGCTCGCCGGCATGTCACGGGTGGGTACTGCCGCTCTGCAGTTGGCGATCGCCGCCCCCGGTCTGTTCCGTGGCGTGGCCGCCTACAGCGGTTGCGCTCTGACCAGTGATCCGCTCGGTCAGCTCCTCATCAAGATCACCATGGACAACTACGGCTACGGCAACCCGGCCAACATGTACGGCGAGGCGGACGATCCGGCGTGGGCGGCGAACGATCCCTACGTTCACGCCGCCGAACTGCGCGGAACGGAACTGTTCCTCTCCAACGGCAACGGTCTGCCGGGGCGCCACGAGACCCTGGACGGCCCCGGGATCGACGGGAACGTCGCTACGCTCGCGCGTCAGATCTACGCGGGCGGTCCCATCGAAGCGGTGACCAACTACTGCACCCATCGATTCACGGATCGCCTGGGGGAACTGGGAATACCTGCAACCGCGAGTTTCCGTAACTCGGGCACACACTCGTGGGGATACTGGCAGGACGACCTGCACGATTCCTGGCCGGTGCTGGCCCGGGCGCTGGGAGTGTGAGCGAAGTTCCTCCGGTGTTTCCCGGTGGCGAGGTCACCGACGACCTCGAGATCACGCGGTCGCTCGTCGTTCCGGCCGCCGAGTTGCAGTGGAGGTTCTCCCGCGCCGGCGGTCCCGGCGGTCAGGGCGTCAACACCACCGACTCGCGGGTGGAGTTGCGGGTGAACCTGTGGACGTTGTCGACGCTGTCGCCGCCCCAGCTCGAACGCATGCAGGTTCAGCTGGGGCACAGGATCATTGACGGGGTGGTCACCGTGACGGCGTCCGAAACCCGTTCGCAGCTGCGCAATCGGCGCGCGGCGCGGGCCCGGATGGCGGCGTTGCTGCGCGCGGCCGTCCTCGCCGAATCCCGCACCCGGCGTCCGACCAAGGCGACCAAGGGTTCGCACCGACGAAGACTCGACGCCAAGAAACAACGCGGCCAGACCAAGAACCTGCGGAGGAAGCCGGACATGTAGGTGGTTTCACGCACCGGGAAATGGGGAATCTCCCGGATGTGGTGACCCCTCGTGTGCCGGAAGATGAGTACGGAAGCGCCGTGACGGATGACCGGAGGCGGCGAGGTCGGGGGATCGAGGGTCACATGAGTGTGCTTGACGAGGAATTGCATTCGGCAGCGACGGCCGCCGCGGCGGGGGATCGCGAGGCCGTCGAGCGAGTGATGACGACGCTGTGGCCGCAGGTGGTGCGGTATTGCCGCACGCGCGTGGGGAATTCCACGCAGGTCACGCGGCCGGCGGACGAGGTGGCGCACGAAGCGCTGCTCGCGGTGGCGCGCGAGCTTCCGACTCTCGCTCGCAGTGACCATCCCGTCCGCGAGGTGTATCGCGTCGTGAGCCGGACCGTCGCGGACGCGCACGGCGGCGCGGCCGGAAGCCCCGACGTTCCGGCGGAAGTGGCCGGGCTGCTGCACCATCTCGACGCCACGGCCCGGGAGATCGTCCTGCTGCGGGTCATCGACGGGCTGTCCGTGCACGACACCGCGGGCCTCCTCGGCCTCCCGGTAGGCCGGGTCCTCGTAGTGCAGCACCAGGCGCTGCGGACCCTGCGGGCGAAGGTGGCCTGACCGGCGTCAGCGCCGACCGGACAGGACGCAGAACTCGTTGCCCTCGGGATCGGCGAGCACCACCCAACTCTGCTCGCCCTGACCGACATCCGCGTGCCGGGCGCCGAGTCCGAGAAGCCGTGCAACCTCGGCCTCCTGATCATCGGGCCGGAAGTCGAGATGCAGCCGATTCGGAATCCGTTTCCCATCCGGAACGGCCACGAACAGAATTTCCGGGTGGCTGTCGGCCCGGGGCCGGATGTGGACGTCGCCGTCGGAGTCGGTCACGGCGCCCCAGCCCAGGGCCTCGGCCCACCAGCGTCCCAGGGCTGTCGGATCGAGAGCGTTGACCACCACGGCTTCCCATTGCAGTCCCATGCGTCAACGGTACGGGGAGCGGTCGGCGCCCGTCACGGATTCACTGCAGCGTCGGATCGATCGGTTCGACGCCGAGGCGTGTGGAGTACTGCTCGTTGAGTTCGCGCCAGCCGTAGTTCATCGCCTCGGCACCGACGATCGGTCCGATCGGATTTCCGTCGAGCAGGGCGTCGGCGACGTCCAGGCACATGTGCCACCCGGCGGCCGTCATCGCAGCGGTGTGCTGGTCGTCGAGCGTGTGTCGCAAGGTCAGTCGCGTGCCCGCGTCGGTTTCGCCGATCGTCCAGAGCAGGACGTCGTCGCCCCAGGCGTGTTCGAGGACGTGAGGTGAGTCGGCCCGGGTCACGGTGCCGTCGAGTTCGGTGCGATTCTGCCCGTCGACCATGATCAGGGTTGCGGGACCGACCGTTCCGAGGTTCCGGTCCGCGGTGTACGGCGCCCACAGCGGAAGTTCGCCGGGGTCGGTGAGCGCGGTCCACAGCGCCGACGGCGAGTGGGTGAACTCGCGAACGAAGGTGAGGGCCCATCGGGTGCCGTCGGGTCGTGCTTCGACGTGCCGCAGTGGGCCGGGGCGGTAGTCGCGTCGTGCGTCTGACTCGGTCATGACGGGGTCTCCTTCGAATCGAGGTGCCGCTCGAGCGCATCGAGGTGATGCGTCCACAGCCGGCGGTAGGGCTGCAGCCACGCGTCGAACTCGTCGAACGGTTCGCGGTGCAGGCTGTAGATGCGTTGCTGGGCGGCGGTGCGGCAGGTGACGAATCCGGCCTGCCGCAGCACCCGCAGGTGTTTGGACACGGTCGGCTGGGGCAGGGCGAGCTGGTCGACGAGTTCGCCGACGCTGGCGTGGCCGGCCCGCAGCTGTTCGAGGATCCTGCGCCTCTGCGGTTCGGCGACCACGGTGAACACGTCCGGTGCCATAGTGTGAGTATGCTCCTGCGCGTATATACGCGTCAAGGAATATGAACGTTCGGTTCCGGCATGAACGCGATCGACAGCAGGGACCGGACGAACTCGCGCAGAGCCCGCTCGTCGGACGTGTCCACGATCCCCTCCGTGATGATGAGCGAGCCGATGACGCGGAACGCCCATTCGGAGATGGCGGTGGGGCTCACTCCCGACAGTTGCTCGCGCGAGAACAGGCGCTCGAAGTGCGGTGTGAGCAGTTGGGCCCCGAGTTCGATCATCGGCTTCGCCTTGACCGTGAACCAGGGGAGTACAACGTCGGGGTCGTCGCGCAAGCCCTTCTGCAGCAACCGGTGTCCGCGTGCGTACTGGACGGCGAACACGACGGCGTCGACGAATCGCACCTGGAGTTGGCTCTGCCGTCCTCGCAGCACCGGGTCGAGCACGACGAAGAACCGCGAGATCTCCCGCTGGAAGAGGGCCTCGAGGATGGCGGACTGATCGCCGACGTGTTTGTAGAGCGTGGGCCGGGACAGCCCTGCTCGCTCGGCGATGACCGCGTGAAGCCGGGTGCTGTAGCCGAGTTCGATCAGGCATTCCTCGGCCGCATCGAGGATCCGTTCCCGGAGTTCGCCGGGGGTCGGTGTCGTCGGCTGCGTCCTCACGGCCCTGATTGTGCTGTTCGGGTGGGGTGGGCGCAAACAGAAGCGGCAAATGTGAACTCGAGTCACAGATAACCATTGACCTGCGTCACACCCGGGTTTACGTTTTACCTATAAACGGAAACGAGATGGAATCGCGCTCGACGAAGGGAACAGCGATGTCTCAGCGTTCACACACGATCGATCGGGAAGAAGTCGCCGGCCGGCTCCTCGCAGGATCCGTCAAGCGTTCGTACGCTCCCGTCGTCGACATCGACTGGGACGCGCCCCTCGAGGACGGCAAGTACTTCCTGCCGCCGCAGGTCCTGTCCCTGTGGGGAACCGAGATGTGGGACCGGATGAGCGAGGCGCAGCGCATCGAGCTGTCCCGGCAGGAATCGGCGAACATCCTCAGCGTCGGAATCTGGTTCGAGAACATCCTCAACCAGGCGCTCCTGCGCGCGCTGCTGCACAACGACCCGAGCTCGCTGCACACCCGGTACACGCTCACCGAGATGGGCGACGAGTGCAGGCACATGACGATGTTCGGGCGTGCCATCGAGCAGATGGGCGCCAAGCCCTTCCAGCTCCGGTGGTATCAGGCAGTCGTGGTCAATCTGCTGCCCAAGACATTTCGCGGAACCATGCTCTGGGTTGCGGCTCTGATCGGCGAGGAGATCTTCGACGCCACGCAGCGGCGCGTCCTCGAGGACCCGCAGTTGCAGCCGATGATCTCCCGGCTGATGCGGATCCACGTCACCGAGGAGTCCCGGCACATCCGATTCGCGCGCGAGGGGGTGCGTCGCCGCGTCGCGGAAGGCCACCGGATCGACCGGCTGTGGGTCGGAACGCTGCAGGGGATCGGCGGCCCGCTGTTCCAGCGGCTGTTCACCAACCCGGCCATGTACGAGCGGGCCGGACTGGACCCGAAGGAAGCGCGTCGACAGGCGCTGGCAAACCCCAATTTTCGCGAGAATCAGCGACGCGGGTTCGAGTCGCTGGCCGCGTTCCTCGAGGAGAACGGGTTGATGCGAGCCACCTCCCGCGCGCTGTGGCGGCGCGGGGGATTCCTGTGACACCCGGGGTCGCCGAGCCGGACGTCCTCGTCGTCGGCACCGGATTCGCCGGATTGTGTATGGCGATCAAACTGAAGGAGGCGGGCGAGGAGAACTTCGTCGTCCTCGAGAAATCCGATCGGGTGGGTGGAACGTGGCGGGAGAACACGTATCCCGGGTGTGGCTGCGACGTGATGTCGCTGATGTATTCGTTCTCCTTCGCGCCCAACCGGAAATGGACGCGGATGTACGCGCGGCAACCCGAGATTCTCGACTACATCGAACGGGTGGTCCGCGAATACGATCTGGCACCACACATCCGGTTCGGCTCCGAGGTGATCTCCTACGAGTTCGACGAGACCACCGACCGGTGGCGGGTGGAGACCCGGTCGGGTTCCGTCTATCACCCCCGTATCGTCGTCGCCGGTCCGGGACCGCTGCACAAACCCAGCGTCCCGGATTTTTCCGGACGGAAGTCGTTCTCGGGTGCGGCATTCCATTCCGCCGAGTGGGATCACTCGGTCGACCTGAGCGGTAAGCGGGTGGCGGTCGTCGGCACCGGAGCCAGTGCCGTGCAGTTCGTTCCCGAGGTCGCGAAGACGGCCGCGCACGTCGACGTCTTCCAGCGGACTCCGCACTGGATCCTGCCGAAGCTGGACCGCCAGATCACGGCCGGGGAGAAGGCGGTGTTCACGGCTGTTCCCGGAGTCCAGAAGGCCTACCGCGGTGCGATCTACTGGAGTCACGAATCGCTGATCGCCGGGTTCCTGCACCCGCGACTGATGACGGTGCTGGAGTCGGCAGCCCGGGGTCTGCTGCGCAGGCAGGTGCGTGATCCCGAACTGCGCGCCACCCTGACCCCCGACTACACCATCGGCTGCAAGCGGATTCTGGTGTCCAGCAATTTCTACCCGGCCCTGCAACGCGGGAACGTCGATCTGGTCACCTCGGGCATCTCGGAGGTCACCGAGCGCGGGATCCGCACCGAGGACGGAACGATGCACGAGGCGGACGTCATCGTCTACGGCACCGGTTTCGCCGTCGGCGACCGGTTCGAGAACGAGCACATCGTGGGCCGGCGTGGGCTGACGATCCAGCGGGCGTGGCGCGACGGCATGGAGGCGTACCTCGGTGTCGCGGTCACGGGGTTCCCGAATTTCTTCCTCATGATGGGGCCGAATTCCGGTGGCGGCAATCAGTCGATCGTCTTCGTCATCGAGGCCCAGGCGCACTACATCACCCGATGCCTGGCGCTGATGAAGAAGCGCGACGCGACGCGGATCGAGGTGCGTGCGGGCGCGCAGCGCGAATTCAACCGGGTGGTCCACCGCAAGCTCGCGGGCTCGGTGTGGAATTCGGGTGGTTGCGACAGTTGGTATCTCGATTCCACCGGCCACAATCGGGCGGCGTGGCCGGGGTCGAGCGCATCCTACTGGCGGCGCATGCGCAGCCCCGACGATCGGCACTTCGAGCTGAGTTCGCTCGCCGAGCGCGAGGACGACACGGAGTGCCGCGGGCCCGGCGTGCTCACGTCCGGCGACCTGACGGTGGCCGTCGAGGTCTTTCTGAACGGTCACATCGAACCGCTGGACGGCCGCTACCACTGGTACGGCCGCGTCGTCGGTGACGGCGTCGACGCGGCGAAGCAACGCAACCGCACGCCGTTGTTCCTCACGATCGGGGACGGTCCGGAAGCGCCCGCGGCGCTCGCGGAGCGCGACCCGTGGGGCCACTATCGGATCTCCGGGGTGGGGACGCCGCCGTTCCCGCTGACGCCGGTCGAAGTCGAGGTTCCCGTCTCCCGGGCCAAACTCGCCTCGGCGGAATAGGCTTGTAGCTGAGCGTGTATCACACGTCGGACTCGAGCGGGAAGGGTGCTGATGCGCGACGTGCTGGCGGACCTGATGGCGGTGTGGACCGCGGGTGGGACGGCGGGTGTCGGGACGGTGGTCCGCACGTTCCGCTCCGCGCCGCGACCGCCGGGGGCGTCGATGGTCGTGGCGCCCGACGGCAGCGCGTCCGGTTCGGTGTCCGGCGGGTGCGTCGAGGGAGCGGTCTACGAACTCGCATCCGAGGTCACGGCGTCCGGCGCGCCGCTGCTGCAGCGGTACGGGATCAGCGACGAGAACGCGTTCGAGGTGGGTCTCACCTGCGGTGGAATCATCGACATCTTCGTCGAGCCCGTGTCGCGGGACAATTTTCCGGAGCTCGGTGAGATCGCCCGGGACATCGAGAACCACCTGCCGGTCGCGGTGGCCACCGTCGTGGCGCATCTCGACGCGGCTCGGGTGGGGCGCCGGCTGGTCGTCCGGCCCGAGCACGTGAGCGGTTCGCTCGGCTCGGACCGGGCCGATTCCGCGGTCACCGACGACGCCCGGGGCCTCCTGGCGGCGGGCGGCAGCACGGTCCTGACGTACGGCACCGACGGTCAGCGTCGCGGCGAGGGCATGGAGGTGTTCGTCGCCAGTTACGCGCCGAGGCCGCGCATGCTCGTGTTCGGGGCCATCGACTTCGCCGCCGCGGTGGCCCGGCAGGGCGCCTTCATGGGATACCGGGTGACGGTCTGCGACGCCCGTCCGGTGTTTGCGACGCACGCGCGGTTCCCGACGGCCGACGAGGTGGTGGTGGACTGGCCGCACCGGTATCTCGCTGCCCAGGCCGAGGCCCAGGCCATCGACGGCCGGACCGTGATCTGCGTGCTCACCCACGACCCCAAGTTCGACGTTCCTCTCCTCGAGACGGCGCTGCGCCTCCGGGACGTCGCCTACATCGGCGCCATGGGATCACGCAGAACGGACCTGGACCGGCGCGAACGCCTGCGCGAGGCCGGTCTGACCGACACCGAGCTCGACCGGCTGTCGAGCCCCATCGGCCTGGACATCGGTGCCCGGACACCCGAGGAGACGGCCGTGTCCATCGCCGCCGAGATCATCGCCCGCCGGTGGGGTGGCACGGGGCGCCCGCTGGCGGAGTCGAGCGGTCGGATCCACCACGAGGAACCCGTCGATTTCTGCGTCGACTAGGGCGGTTCACCCGGGGTTGACGGACCACCGGTTCTTGCGGAGGCTGAGAGCATCCACGTTTGTGAGGTAGGTCACAATGCAAGTTCCAGGATCCTTCGAATACGAGCGTGCCACGGGCGTCGACGACGCCATCGCCCTGCTCGACCGGCTGGGCGACGAAGCCCGCCTCGTCGCAGGCGGCCACAGCCTGCTCCCCATGATGAAACTTCGCCTCGCCAATCCCGAGTACCTCATCGACATCAACGACCTCGAGGGCGAACTCGGCTACATCACGACCGAGCGGTCGAGGCTGCGGATCGGTGCGATGACGCGGCACCGCCGGCTGCTCGAATCGGACGAGCTCGCGGCGGCGTTCCCACTCTTCCGCGACGCGGAGAAGGTGATCGCCGACCCGGTGGTCCGCAACCGCGGGACCATCGGCGGATCTCTGTGCCAGGCCGATCCGGCCGAGGATCTCACCACTGTCTGCTCTGTTCTCGACGCCACCTGCGTGGTGCGCGGGCCCGGCGGACGCCGCGAGATCCAGATGTCCGAGTTCCTCGTCGGACCGTACGAGACGGCGCTCGCACACAACGAGATGCTCATCGAGATCGTGATACCGGTCCACGGCCACAGCTCCAGTGCGTACGCCAAGGTCGAACGGCGGACCGGAGATTGGGCGGTCACCGCGGCCGGAGCGGCCGTCACGGTGGAGGGCGGCGAGATCGCCCGGGCCGCTGTCGGCCTGACCGCGGTCCACCCGGATCCGTCCGGACTCTCGGATGTCGCCGACTACCTGACCGGACGTCCCCCGTCCGAGGAGGCGTTCGCCCAGGCCGGGCGGATGGCCGCGCAGGCCTGCGAGCCAGTCGCGGACGCACGCGGCACCGTCGACTACAAACGCCATCTCGCATCCGAACTCACGATCCGCACACTCCGTACAGCGGTCGACCGGGTGCTCCGCAGCGACGTGGAGCACGAGCCGACCGGAGAAGAGGCATAGCCATGCAGGTGAACATGACCGTCAACGGCGAGGCAGTGAGCGCCGAGGTGGAACCGCGCATGCTGCTGGTCCATTTCCTCCGCGACCAGCTGGGCCTGACCGGGACCCACTGGGGCTGCGACACCAGCAACTGCGGCACGTGCGTCGTCACCGTGGACGGCGATCCGGTGAAGTCGTGCACGATGCTCGCCGCGATGGCGAGCGGGCACGACGTCCGCACGGTCGAGGGCCTCGAACACGACGGCGAACTCGATCCCGTCCAGCAGGGCTTCATGCAGTGCCACGGACTGCAGTGCGGGTTCTGCACCCCCGGCATGATGATGACGGCGCGGGCACTGCTCGACCGGGAGGAGAGCCCGGACGAGGCCACGATCCGGGAAGCGATCTCCGGGCAGATCTGCCGCTGCACCGGGTACACCACGATCGTGCGCTCGATCCAGTGGGCGGCGGACCATCGGGCGGGCGAGGCCGCCGAGCCGGAACCGGCCGGCGACTTCGACGCGGAGGTCCAGGAGGACAAGACACGGGGCGCCGAGGGCGCACCGATGACAGTCGAGGAACACGCGACCACCGGAAGTGCATCATGACCACCGTCGAATCCCGTCCACCGTCGGGTGACGCCGACGTCGTCGACAACGACAAGAAACCCTGCGGCCACGGCCGCATGCTGCGCAAGGAGGACCCCCGCTTCATCCGGGGGCTCGGAAATTACGTCGACGACATCACGCTCCCCGGCATGCTGCACCTGGCGATCCTGCGGTCGCCGGTCGCGCACGCGCGGATCGTGAGCATCGATACCACTGCGGCACAGGAACACCCGAAGGTGACGGCAGTGGTGACGGGCGCCGACCTCGCCGCGAAGAACCTCGCCTGGATGCCGACGCTGTCCAACGACGTGCAGGCCGTGCTGGCCACCGACAAGGTGCGCTTCCAGGGCCAGGAGGTCGCGTTCGTCATCGCCGAGGACCGGTATTCGGCCCGCGACGCGCTGGAACTGATCGACGTCGAGTACGACATGCTCGATCCCGTCGTCGACGCACGCGCCGCGCTCTCGCCCGACGCGCCGGTGATCCGCGACGACCTCGAGGGCAAGACGGACAATCACTGCTTCGACTGGGAGACAGGCGATGCTGCCGCGACCGAGGCCGTGTTCGCGAAGGCGGACGTCGTGGTGAAGCAGGAGATCGTCTACCCCAGGGTGCATCCCGCGCCGATGGAGACGTGCGGTGCGATCGCCGACGTCGACAAGGTGTCCGGCAAGCTCACCCTGTACACCACGTCCCAGGCACCGCACGCGCACCGGACGATCTACGCCTTGGTCTCGGGGATCCCGGAGCACAAGATCCGGGTGGTGTCCCCGGATATCGGCGGCGGATTCGGTAACAAGGTCCCGATCTACCCGGGATACGTGTGCGCGATCGTGGCGTCGCTCGTGACGGGCAAACCGGTGAAGTGGATGGAGGATCGCAGCGAGAACCTGATGAGCACGGGCTTCGCCCGCGACTACATCATGGTCGGCGAGATCGCGGCGACCAGCGAGGGCAAGATCCTCGCGATCCGCACGAAGGTGCTGGCCGACCACGGTGCGTTCAACGGCACGGCGGCCCCGGTGAAGTATCCGGCCGGTTTCTTCGGCGTCTTCACCGGCAGCTACGACATCGAGGCCGCGCACTGCGCGATGACGGCGGTGTACACGAACAAGGCGCCCGGCGGGGTGGCGTACGCCTGCTCGTTCCGCATCACCGAGGCCGTGTATCTGGTCGAGCGGCTCGTCGACTGCCTGGCGTTCGACCTGAAGATGGATCCGGCGGAGCTGCGGCTGAAGAATCTGCTCAGGCCGGAACAGTTCCCGTACACCAGCAAGACCGGGTGGGTGTACGACTCGGGTGACTACGAGACCACCATGCGCAAGGCCATGGACATGATCGGCTACCAGCAGTTGCGGGAGGAGCAGAAGGAACGCCGCGAGCGCGGCGAGCTGATGGGAATCGGCATGTCGTTCTTCACCGAAGCCGTCGGTGCCGGCCCCCGGAAGGACATGGACATCCTCGGCCTGGGCATGGCCGACGGCTGCGAACTGCGCGTCCACCCGACGGGCAAGGCCGTCGTGCGGTTGTCGGTGCAGACCCAGGGGCAGGGTCACGAGACGACGTTCGCACAGATCGTGGCGGAGGAACTGGGGATCCCACCGGACGACATCGACGTCGTGCACGGAGACACCGACAACACGCCGTTCGGGCTCGGCACGTACGGCAGCCGGTCGACACCGGTGTCGGGGGCGGCCGCGGCGCTGGTGGCCCGCAAGGTGCGGGACAAGGCGAAGATCATCGCCTCGGGCATGCTCGAGGCCTCGGTCGCGGATCTGGAATGGGAGAAGGGCGAATTCCATGTGAAGGGCGATCCCTCGGCGAAGGTGACCATCCAGGACATCGCGATGCGGGCACACGGCGCCGGCGACCTGCCGGAGGGCATCGAAGGCGGACTCGACGCGCAGATCTGTTACAACCCCGAGAATCTGACGTACCCCTACGGCGCGTACTTCTGCGTCGTCGACGTCGATCCCGGCACCGCCGTGGTGAAGGTGCGGCGGTTCCTCGCCGTCGACGACTGCGGCACCCGCATCAACCCGATGATCATCGAGGGGCAGGTCCACGGCGGCATCGTCGACGGCATCGGCATGGCGCTCATGGAGATCATCGAGTTCGACGAGGACGGCAACTGCCTCGGCGGATCACTGATGGATTACCTGATCCCCACCGCGCTCGAGGTTCCGAAGCTCGAGACCGGCTTCACCGTGACCCCGTCGCCGCACCACCCGATCGGCGCGAAGGGCATCGGCGAGTCCGCGACGGTCGGATCGCCCGCGGCCGTGGTGAACGCTGTCGTGGATGCGCTCGCCCCGTTCGGTGTCCGGCACGCCGACATGCCGCTCACCCCGTCCCGGGTGTGGGAGGCCATGCAGGGCCGCGCGACACCCCCGATCTGAATGTCGCCCGTCGGCTGCGAGGAGGCCCGATGGATCTGAAAGAGCGTGCGGCGCAACTGGCGCGCGACCGCAGGCCGTTCGTCCATGCGACCGTGGTGCGGGCGCAGCCGCCCACGTCCAGTCATTCCGGCGACGAGGCGATCCTCCTGCAGGACGGCACGATCGAGGGTTTCGTCGGCGGTCAGTGCGCGCAGAATTCGGTGCGCACGGCCGCCCTGGGGGCGCTGGCGACCAACGAGAGCGTGCTGTTGCGGGTCCTTCCCGACGGGGCCGTGCAATTCCCGGAGACTCCGGGCGCGTCCGTCGTGGTGAATCCGTGCCTGTCCGGCGGTGCCATGGAGATCTTCCTGGAGCCGCAACTGCCACCCCCGTTGGTGCGGATCTTCGGCACCACTCCGATCGCGCAGGCGTTGGGGGGCATATCGGAACTGCTGGGATTCACCGTCGAGCACGACGACGCCGGTGTCGAGCAGTTCTCCGGGACCACGGCGGTAGTGCTCGCCGGCCACGGCGGACCCGAAGCGGAGGTCATCCGTGCGGCGCTCGACGCCGGGGTCGGGTATGTCGGGCTCGTCGCCAGCCGAACACGCGGTGGGGCCATCCTCGACACCTTGGGTCTCACCGAGTCCGAACGGTCGCGGGTGCACACCCCCGTCGGTCTCGACATCGGGGCGCGGACGTCGGCGGAGATCGCGGTGTCGATCGCGGCCGAGTTGGTGCAGGAACTGCGGACCGCGGGACTTCGCGCGCCCGAGGGCGATTCGCCTCCGCAGGCGGCGGTGACCGAAGCGGTCGATCCGGTGTGCGGGATGCGAGTCGTGGTGGGGTCGGATACCGCCCATCTGCGGCGGGACGACGCCGACTTCTGGTTCTGCGGGCCGGGTTGCCGGGCATCGTTCGCGCAGGAGACGGGAGCGGTATGACGGAGGCGTTCGAGGACGTGGCGGACGTGGTCCGGCGCTTCGATGCCGAGGACTACCTCCTGGACTTCGGAACCGCGTCGGCCCTGTATCTCGCGGCAGCCCTGCGCCGCCCGCTCCTGCTCGAAGGCGAACCCGGAGTCGGCAAGACCACCGCGGCGAAGTCTCTCGCGACCGTCCTCGGCGCCCCGCTGATCCGGTTGCAGTGCTACGAGGGTCTCACCGCGAACGAGGCTCTCTACGACTGGAACTATCAGCGGCAGTTGCTCACCATCCGGCTGGCCGAATCGCGGGGCGACGGCCTGACCGAGGACGACCTGTTCACCGAGGAATTCCTGCTGGAACGTCCCATCCTCCATTGCGTGCGATATCGGGGACCGACCCCGCCCGTACTTCTGATCGACGAAATAGACCGAGCCGACGACGAGTTCGAGGCACTCCTCCTCGAATTCCTGGGGGAGGCATCGGTCACCGTTCCCGAACTGGGAACGTTCACGGCCGAACATCACCCCGTCGTCGTGCTGACGTCCAACCGGAGTCGCGACCTCCACGACGCGCTGCGCCGACGATGCCTCTACCACTGGATCGACTACCCGGAGCCGGCGCGGGCCGCCGCCATCGTGCGCCGCACGGTGCCCGCGGCGGCGGCGCCCCTCATCGAGCACGCCACCCGCTTCGTCGGCCGGGCCCGCGAACTCGATCTCGACAAACCGCCCGGAATCGCCGAGACGATCGACTGGGTGTCCGCCCTCGCGGCGCTGGGAGTGGCCGATCTGGTTCGCGACGACGCAATCCAGAGCCTGAGTGCCCTCGCGAAGACCCCGGACGACCGCACAATAGTTCAGGACGCATTCACCGACTACGCGCACGGCCTGGCCACCGGATGAGAGGCAACTGCCATGAAGATCGCCAACGAGTTCACCGTCAGCGCCCCGATCGAGCAGGCGTGGGAGGTGCTCAGCGACCTCGAGGAGGTTGCCCCCCTGCTACCCGGAGCCCAGATGACCGGGAGGGAGGGTGACGATTACCTGGGGAAGGTGAAGGTCAAGGTCGGCCCGGTGACCAGTGAGTTCAAAGGCAAGGCCGCCTTCGTCGTGCGTGACCCGAAGGAGCACCGCGCCGTGATCGACGCCCGCGGGAGGGACTCGCGCGGTTCCGGCAACGCGTCCGCGACGATCACCGCCCAATTGCACGAGGTGGGCGACCGCACCCGCGTCACCGTGGACACCGACATGAAGATCGTCGGCAAACTCGCGCAGTTCGGCAGCGGAATGATCCAGCAGGTGTCGGAGAAACTCATGGGGCAGTTCGCGGAATCGCTGGAAGCGAAGCTCGCCGGGGGACCCGCCGACCAGGCCGCGGCTGCGCCCGAGGCGGCCGGCACCACGAACCTTTCCGTGGCCCCGCCTGCCGCCGAACCGGCGCCGCTGGATCTGCTCGCGCTGTCCGGCGCGGGTGCGTGGAAACGGTACGCCCCCATTCTCGCCGCCATCCTCGCGGGAATAGTGGTCGTCCTCGTGGTGGGCCGCCGCAGGCGATGAGCGCGTCGGGTGTCCTGCGGGGCGTCGATCTCGCGGCGTTCGCTGTGGCACTCGTCGCCCGGTTGCGCTCCCGTGGCGTCGTCGTCTCGGCGAGTGGCCCCGCGGTGTTCGTGCAGGCGCTTCATCTGTCGCCGCCGAGTTCGCGGTCGCGGCTGTACTGGTCGGCGCGCCTGACCCTGGTCAACCGCGTCGACGACCTCGCGCCGTTCGACGCGGTGTTCTCCGCGGTCTTCGAGGACGCCGTGCTGTCCGTGGATCCGCACGCGCGCCGCGCCGGTGCGGCGGGACGGGAGACGGCCCTCGCCGGTGTCCGCGACGGTCGCGACCGGCCCGGTGACGCGCAGGACGTCGGGGGCGTGCCGTGGATGACACGACCGGTGATGACCGGCGGCGACGACAGCGGCGAGGACGACATTCACGACGCGCTCACCGCCGTGCCGGACACCCTGCCCAGCAGGCTCGTGGCTCGCGCCGACGAACCCTTCGCCCGATTCGACGCCGGCGACCTCCGGCTCCTCGGATCGTGGCTGGAGCAGGCCACCGCCGCGTGGCCGTCCCGCCGCACCCGGCGTCGCGAAGTGCATCGCCGCGGCCGGCGTATCGACCTGCGGGCCACCATGAACCGGTCGAGGGCCACGGGCTGGGAGCCGGTGGTCCTCGCGCGGAGCCGTGCCCGGAACCGTCCGCGGCGCATCGTGATGCTGTGCGACGTGAGCCGGTCGATGCAGCCGTACGCCGCAATCTATCTCCATCTCATGCGGGCGGCGGTGCAACGACAGACCGCGGGCAGGCCGGAGGTGTTCGCGTTCTCCACGTCGCTGACGAGGCTCACGCCTGTGCTCGCCCACCGCAGCGCCGAGACCGCGGTCCGTAAGGCGAACGACAAGGTGGTCGACAGATTCGGTGGCACCCACATCGCGGGCAGCGTGAGCGAACTGCTCGCGTCCCCGCACGGCAACGCACTGCGAGGGGCAGTCGTGGTCATCGCGTCCGACGGTTGGGACAGCGACGACCCGAAGCGCCTGGCACATGCCCTCACCCGGGTCCGTCGCCGCGCCCACCGACTGGTGTGGCTCAACCCCCGTGCCGGTGACCCCGACTTCCGGCCGCTCGCCGGATCGATGGCGGCTGCGCTGCCCTTCTGCGATGCCTTCCTCCCCGCGCACTCCGTGTCCGCGCTCCGCGACGTGCTGGACGTGATCAGCCGGATGGGATAGCGGGTGGCGCGATTTCCACCCCAGGGTGCCTGGCCGCCGTCGTGCGATTCGCCGAAGCTCTATGGACGGTGCACACCGTTCTTCGGCTCACAGGAGGAACCCACATGTCGATTTCCAGAACTTCCGCCAGAATCGTGGCGGCCATCGGGGCGGTCCTCGCAGCCCTCTCGATCTCACTGGTGGGGACGGCCGAAATCGCCGGCGCCAGACCATGTCAGAACGATTGTCACGCACCCGTTCCCAAACCACCGATCGGCGACAGCTGCCAACTCTGCAATCCCAACCCACCACCACCTCCACCGCCCCCGCCGCCACGGTAGGGAAGAGTTCGGCATGCGAGACACGCGCCTCGGTCGCACGATCGGGGCGTGTGTCGCGTCATGGAGACGCCCTCGACCTGTCGTCCGCGATCAGTCCTCCGCGCCACCGGGATCCGACTCGCCTTCGGCCTCGTCCCGGTCGGCCCATTCGAGCAGCGGTTCGAGCGAGAACACGGCTTCGTCGATTCCGGCGTGCAGGTCACCGAGTTTCGCGAAGCGGTCGGGGACGGTGGCGATGGTGAACTCGTGCGGGTCTACGTCGTCGATCTCGTCCCACGTCACCGGCGTCGACACGGTCGCGTCGGGCACACCCCGCACCGAGTACGCGCTGGCGATGGTGTGATCGCGGGCGTTCTGGTTGTAGTCGACGAACAGTTTGCGCGGATCCCGGTCCTTCCGCCACCAGGTGGTGGTGACGTCCTGCGGGGCCCGGCGCTCCACTTCGCGGGCGAAGGCCAGCGCGGCCCGCCGGACGTCGCCGAAACCCCAGTCGGGCCGGATCCGGACGTAGACGTGTATGCCGCTTCCGCCGGACGTCTTCGGCCAGCCCGTCGCACCCAGTTCGTCGAGCACCTCGTGCACCACCCCGGCCACGCGCTTCACCGTGTCGAACCCGCATTCGGGCATCGGATCTAGGTCGATCCGCCACTCGTCGGGTCGTTCGACGTCCGCGCGGCGCGAGTTCCACGGATGGAACTCGACCGTGGACATCTGCACCGCCCAGATCACGTCCGCCGGGTGCGTCACGCACAGTTCGTCGGCGTGACGGTTGTACCGCGGAAACGTCACCCGCACCGTCTGGACCCAATCCGGCGCACCGTGCGGCAACCGCTTCTGGTGCACCTTCTCGCCGCTCAGGCCGTCCGGAAAGCGGTGCATCATGCAGGGGCGTTCGCGCAGGGCTCGCACGATCCCGTCGGCGACGCTCAGGTAGTAGTTCGCGAGGTCGAGCTTCGTGGCACCGGTCGCGGGGAAGTAGACGCGCTCCGGGTGCGAGATCCGCACCGTCCGGTCGCCGACCTCCAGTTCGACAGCGGGAGCCTTGCTCTTACCGGTCGCCATGCAGTCAACCTAACCCGCACTCGTTCGCTCCCGCGCTGTTTGCAGACGGTTTCGCTGGATTCACAGGCAATTGCATCGGAATCCGGCCAATGTCCGTGCGTCTGTGGGGCGGGGTCAGAAGCCGGGCGCCCGGCCGCCGTTCCACAGTTGTTCGGTGACGTCGTGGAAACAGACGAGGGTCACCGGATCGTCCTGCCGACGGAGGATGGGCCGGCTGACGAGTGCGCGCACTCGGGACCCGTCCTGATGTGCGAGGTCGACTGGGGAGGTGGCGGACCCGCGGAGGTGCTCGACCGCGTCGGCACCCGTCGGCGCGTCGTCGTCCAGGGCGAGGAGTTCGGACACCGGGTGTCCGCGCAGTGAAGCGACGGGATAACCCAGCATCTCCTCGAAAGCACTGTTCGCGTGGACGACGGTGCCGTCGCTCTCGACCGCCAGGACGGGAACCGGAAGGCGCTCGAGCAGGACGAGGGCGGGTAGCTGCTCTAGGTAACCCAACGGAGTGTCCGGGATCGGGCGACGTCTCTCCTCATGCTCTGCCTGTGCGCTCACAGACCTATACTCTCACCGATTCCGACCGCTCGTCCCGTTGTCGCCGCAGACGGCGATTCAACGGCCGCAACGCAGCCAGAGATCGTTCCGAAAATCCGTTGCTCGACCTCACTGCGGTCCGTATTGTCACGTGGCTTTGTAACCCGTCGACAGAAGGAGTTCATCTCGTCATGGAACCCGTCACCGAACGCGACATCAGGTCGTCGTTCATCAACTGCTCCAAAGGCGACGCCAAGCGTCTGCCCGTCCCTCGTGACCTGGACGATCGGCCCTGGGACGATCTCGACTTCCTCGGCTGGGGTGACCCGTCGTTTCCGGGCCGCTGCTATGTGGTCGTGCCACGGGACGGCGGTCTGGTCGGCGTCGCGCTGCGCTACGAAACGGGCGGTTATCGCCGCGCGCAGATGTGCACCGTCTGCATGACCACACACGCCAATGGCGGGGTCTCGCTGATGACCGCCCGCAAGTCGGGTGAATCCGGACGGCGGGGCAACTCGATCGGCACCTACATGTGCGCCGATCTCGCCTGCTCGCTCTACGCGCGCCGGAAGAAGTCGCCCGCACTGGGCAGGCAGTACCGCGAGGATCTCGAACCCGAGGAGAGGATCGAGCGGGTCCGCGTCAACCTCGCCGCCTTCATCTCGAGGGTTTACGGCTGACCGACCCGACACCGACCCGCCATGCAGCTCGGTAGCTGCTCTAGAGAATCGGAGGTAGATGCCATGCGCCGACATTCGAGGAACCCACTTCCCGGTGCACCCCGAGTTCGGAGAAACTGCAACGAAACTCGGGGTGTACGGGACTCCTCTCCGGTCGAGACGGCCCGGACGCAGGCCGGACCGTGCTGTCCGGAGAGGATCCCCGGCTACGCTCGTCGGCGCCGAGAACTGAAGTGGGCAAACACCTTCACCATGATGGGGGTGGTGACGAGCATGATGACCAGGCGCAACACCTGAGCGGCCGCGACGAACGTGACGTTGGAGGCGGTGGATGCCGAGACGGCCAGCACCGCCGCCAGGCCACCGGGCGTGGTGGCGAGATACGCCTCGAGGAGGCTCGCGCCGGTGAGGTGGGAGAGTAGGACACCCAGCCCGGCGCAGGCCGCCCCGACCAGCAATGTGAGCAGCGCCGCGTACGGCAGGATTCGCCCGATCGCCCGCAGGCTCGCCCGGTCGAACGCGAGCCCGGCCTGCCAGCCGATGAGGATCAGCGCGGCGGTCATCAGCATCGGCGGGACCGCGACCGCGTCGCTCCAGCCGCCGAGTTCGAAGCCGGCACTCACGGCCAGCGGACCCAATGTCGCGGGTGCGGGTAGTCGCACGAGAGATGCCACAGCGGTGCCGCCCACGATGAACAGTGCCAGGAATGGCAGGGTCACATACCATTCGGACCCGCCGCCATCGGTGCCTGTCACGGTCTCTGCACCGGTATCGGCACGGAAGCCGAACGTGACGATCATCGGCATCGACACGACGACGAGCGCCACCCTCAGGTACTGCACCACTGCGACGACCCGGTCGTCGCCGCCGAGTTCACGCGCCATCGCGACGAGTCCGGTGGCGCCGCCCGCAGTCATGGAGAGGGATCCGGTCACCGCGTCCACGTCACGGTGCAGCGCGAGGAGGGCGCCGGCCGCCACGCTGAGCGCGAGAGTCGCGGCCGCGATCGAGACCACCGGCACCCACATCGAGCCCAGGGCGGCGTTCGTGTCCCGGTGCACCATCAGCCCGACCGCGCTCGCCAGCACCCCCTGGGCAAGCTTTCCCAGCGGGCGCGGCACTCGGGAGGGCCCCCAGCCGGTGACGGCCAGGGTCGCCGCGACGATCAGAGCCGAGAAGAGACCCGCCGCTGTCAGTCCGACGCTCTCGCCGAGCGCCCAGCCGCCGATCGAGAGTGCGATCAGTGCAGCCCATCGGAGTCCGTGACGGCGCAGTTCGGACGCGCGCGTCGGCACGGATCGTTCGGTGGATTGCACGTCGTTCACGCGTGGACGCCTACTCCGGGATGCTGTCCCTGTTCTATGGTGCGCATTAGCGTATACCTTAGCTCATACGGTAGCGAACGTTAGGATGTATGCATGGCGGGCGAAAGCAAGAGCGAACTGGTATACGTCCAGCTCAAGCAGGACATCCTGAACGGGACACTATCTCCGGGTCAGTCGCTGAGTGCCATCGACGTGGGCACGCGGTTCTCGGCGTCTCGCACCCCGGTGCGTCAGGCCTTCCTTCGGCTCGAAGCGGACGGGCTGGTCTCGCTCACCGACCGGCAGGGGGCACGGGTCGCTCCCATCTCCATCAAGAGTGTTCGGGACTTGTTCGAGCTGCGCATCCTGCTCGAAGCGGCCGCGGCGCGCATGGTCGCCGAGGCCGTCGGCCGGGACGCGGCGGCCCGGCAGCAATTCGAAGAGGTAGCGGAAGCACTCGGGGCGATCTCGGAGGAGGACCCGTCCGAGTCCCGGCGGGATCGCTTCTACGAACTCACCGAAACCTATGACCAGGCCGTGATCGCGCACACCCGGAACTCGCAACTGGCCCGATCGATTGCCGAGCTCCGGCCGCACACCGAGAGACTGCGCAACATCGCCCACTCCCACCCGGAACGACTGGACGTCTCGCTGGCTGAGCACCGGGCGATGTGCCGTGCGATCCTCGCCGGCGACGGACCGGCGGCTGCCGCGGCCTGCACCGAGCACCTGACCCAGACGCAGAAGACCATCCTCGACGCGGTCGTCGATCCGCAGGGATCGGCCGTCGCCATCGACCTGGTCACCACGTAGTCGGCACGGTCAGAGCGCGAGGATGGCGGGCACGCTGAGGACTGCCACGTAGTACCCCATGAACAGGACGCCTGCGTGGATCTTGAACGCCCGCGACAGCAGACCGCCGACGAGTCCGACGGTGAGGGTGACGGCGAGTCCGAGGACGCCGCCCTCCCAGACACTGATGACGACGACCAGGCCCGTGAACGTGGCGATGATTGCCTCGTGGCTGACGTACCGGACGACGAGCGTGGCCGCGCGGTGAGCGAAGTTCATCGCGAACGGGTACGCGATGATCGCGGCGATCACCACCGCGCCGAGACCGTAGAGCAGGAACTCCCAGTTCGTCAGTGCCGTGGACAGGTTGCGGATCTGCCCGGTGCCGTCGTCGGTCGTGAAAACCGGTGGCGCGTTGAACAGCGGGGCGGCCGGCCCCGCGGCGACGGGGCTCAGCGGCAGACCGAACGCGATGAGCGGAATGAGGGCCTCGGCGATGTAGGTCGATTCGGTGGTTCCGTTGCGGGCGGCGATCACCGACGTCAACCGGTGGTAGCCCTGCTTGACCCGGGAACCGACGACTTCACCCATGAGCACGGTCATCGCGACCGGGCTGAAGACGAATGTGGCGCTCGAGACGGTCGCAGTCGCCGCGACCTGTGCCGTCTGCTTGCCGTCGAGCATCCGGAACGGGTTCGGGAAGTAGCCCTTCCACCCCTTGATCTCCGGGGCGAGCCACACCGTCGCCGGTTCCGTGCGGGCCATGTCCTTGCGCCCCGACGCACCCAGCACGAGGAACAGGTCCGCGATGAGCGGGCCGACCGCGATGCCGAGGAAGTAGCTGATATTCAGGGAGACGTCGTAGCTCTTCGTCAGCGACTTGAGCGCCAGGATGAGGACGACGAACGGCACGAGCGCGGCGACGCCGGACCACCTGCCCGGCGACGTGTAGGCGATCGCGACGGCGGCGACGAGGAACAACCACGGTGCCACCGACTGGACGGTGTCCGCCACCGGTGCGAGCAGGGTGGCGAACAGCACCGCCACGGGGACGGCGATGAACGCGGAGATGATCGCGCCCGAGATCGCCTTGCGCAGAGCGATGTGCGGCACACCGAGGCTGCGCAGCAATCGCGCCTCACGCATCAGCGGCACGGCCATCGTGTCGCCGGGGATGCCGAGCAACGTGGTGGGCACCGCGTGGGTCATGTGCTTGGCGACGGCGCCGGCGAGGAAGAAGGTGAACACCGCCGCGGGCGGGGCACCGAGCAGGATGACCAGCAGCGTCAGCGGGGCGATGGTGGCCGTCTCGTCGGTCCCGGACACCAGCCCGATCAGGGAGAACACGATGGCGCCGATCACGCCGAGCGCGATCGCGACGAGGACGTCGTTGGTGAACAGCACACTCATGATCGTCCGCCCGTCTCGTGTGCCTGCGTCTCCGCCTCGACGAACCGGTCGTAGAGGTCGAGATCCTTCAACTCCCGGACCGTCTGGGCGGGCAGGTCGCCGACCGACCCCAGCCCCTGCCGCTCTTCCTGCAGCACCCGGATGACGTCGCCGACGGTGTCGCCGTCGGACGAGTCGACGGCGATGTTCCGCTTGGGGCGGAACAGCTTCCCGCTGACGACGCCCGCGACGAGGCATGCGGCGATCCCGACCAGAAGCGCATATGCCTCTGCCAGAGACGAATCCGTGACGAAGGAGTTGAAGAGTGCGGTCGCGCCGAGGAGCGCGCAGACGCTCACAACGATACCGATGACGACGGAGACGGCGAGATCTCGCCCGACCACCGTGTCGCCCCACACCTCGAGGTAACGAGGCCGAGGCGTCTGATCGTCGGTGGGCGGGGGAGCCTGCGGTGCGGGCTGGCTATCGATGGACATCGTCTGTTCTTCCGTGTGAGGGGGTCGTGCTTCAGGAGCGGGCGGCGGTCAGGGCCGTCGCCACCCGCGACGGGCTGGGATGGCCGATGTGCCCGGCCATCCAGCGGGAGGTGTCGGTCAGTGCGTCGAGATCGATGCCCGTGTCGATGCCGAGGCCGTGCAGCATCCACACCAGATCCTCGGTGGCGAGGTTCCCGGTGGCGCCCTTCGCGTAGGGGCAGCTGCCGAGTCCCCCTGCTGCGGTGTCGAATTCGGTGACTCCTGCGATCAGTGCGGCGTGCACGTTGGACAGCGCCTGACCGTAGGTGTCGTGGAAATGTCCCGCGATGGAGTCGATCGGAACATCCTCGGCCTGCACTGCGTCGAGCACGGCTCGGACGTGGCCGGGGGTGGCGACGCCGATGGTGTCACCGAGCGAGATCGACGAGCATCCCATGTCCGTCAGTTGCGCGGCGATGTCGGCGACACGGCGGGGATCGACCAGCCCCTCCCACGGATCACCGAAGCACATCGAGATGTAGCCACGGGTGCCGATACCGGCCGCCCGGGCACCCTCGACCACCGGCCGGGCGTTGTCGAGGGCCCCGGCGACGGTGGTGTTCAGGTTCTTCCGGGCGAACGTCTCGGTGGCGCTGACGAAGACGGCCACTTCCCGGGCGCCGGCGGTGAGCGCCCGCTCCAGCCCCCGCTCGTTGGGGGCCAGCACGACCTGGCGGACGGTGTCGGGGAGGTCGAGTTCGGCCATGAGCGCTTCGGCGTCGGCGAGTCGCGGAATCCATTTCGGGGAAACGAAACTCGTCACCTCGAGTGATCGGATGCCGGCGGACACGAGCCGACGGCAGAACTCGGCCTTGACCGCGGTGGGAACGAGGGTCGACTCGGCCTGGAGTCCGTCGCGCGGTCCGACCTCGTAGACGCGAACCGCAGGGGGCAGTGAGGGGTCGGCGAACTCGTGGGGCGCCGGACGCCACACCGGGTCGAGATCCGCGGGGGTGGTCATGTCAGTGTCCGGAACGAAGGTCGGCGAGCACCTTTTCCGCGTGCTCGACCCGGATGCGCTGGTCGTCGATGAGTCGCTTGACCACGACGTCGAGTTCGTCGCCGGTGGCGCCGGCCGAGGCGGCGATGGTGCGGGCGTGCAGACTCATGTGGCCGCGTTGGATGCCCTCGGCGGCGAGCGCGCGGCAGGCGCCCAGGTTCTGTGCGAGTCCCACCGCGGCGATCACGTCCGCCAGCTCCGAGGCGGTGGAGACGCCGAGCATCTTCACCGCTGCCTGCGCGACGGGGTGGACCTTGGTGGCACCGCCGACCAGGCCCACGGCCATCGGTACCTCGAGGGTGCCGGAGAGGTGACCGTCCGAGGTCTTCTCGAAGTGCGAGAGCGCCGTATACCGGCCGTCCGCGGCGATCGCGTGCGAGTGGCAGCCCGCCTCGACGGCGCGGGTGTCGTTGCCGGTGGCCAGGACGGCGGCGGTGATGCCGTTCATGATGCCCTTGTTGTGGGTCGCGGCGCGGTAGGGGTCGGATTCGGCGAGTGCGGAGGCGTGCACGATGTTGTCGACCACCTCGTCGCCGCCGAGCAGGTCCTTGTCGAATACGGCCCGGGCCCGGGTGATTCGCAGGTCCGCCTTGTTCGTCAGGATCCGCAGCAGCGAACGACCGCCGGAGATCTCGGCGAGCCGCGGTGCGATGGCCTCGGCCATGGTGTTGACGGCGTTGGCGCCCATGGCATCTCGCACGTCGACGTGGATGTGTGTCACGACGTGCACGCCGGTGCGCGTCGGGACGAGTCGGACGGTGAGGTCGCGGGCGCCGCCGCCGAACCGCACCAGCATAGGGTCCTGCGCGTTGGCCAGTTCGAGGATCTCCGTGCGGGCCTCGAGCACCCGCAGCCGGGCGGCCTCGGGGTCGGGGCAGTCGAGGATCTGGATCTGGGCCTGCATCACCGGATCGGTGCTCGAGGTGTGGAAGCCCCCGTGCACCCGCGCCATCCGGGCGGCGTTGCTGGCCGCGGCCACCACGGACGGTTCCTCGGTGGCCATCGGCACGAGGTAGTCACGCCCGTTGACCGTGAAGTTGGTCGCGACACCCACCGGGATTCCCATCACCCCGACGACGTTCTCGATCATGTGATCGGCCTGGGCGACGCCGAGACCCTGTTCGGGATCGAACACGGCGACGTCGAGGTCGGACAGGCCGGTCCTCTCGGCGACCACCTTGCGGCGCTGCTGCGCGCTGGAATCCTTCAGACCGGGGATGCGGCTGTTGACGGGCACTGGCGTTCCTCCACGTACTCACGGGCGGCCGGACGTGTGGTGCGTTCCGGCGGCAACCCTGTCATGTGCTTCGGTTCACACGGTAGGGCTGTTCCGCCGGCCCCGACATGTATCAATCGCACATGTATTTCATTCAGGAATGTGTGACTGTCACTGCTCGCGGAGTTCGTCGAGGCGGACCGCGGCCGAGATGCGGAACAGGTGTTCATCGTTGCGCCACTCGGGCCCCAACAGCATCTCCAGTCGGTGGAGGCGCTGCAGAATCGTGTTGGTGTGATAGTTGAGGGCCCGTGCCGTCTTCGTCGGACTGCCCTCGTTGCGGACGAAGGCGCGCAACGTGGCGAGGAGGTCTGTGCCCTTGCCGTCGTCGTAGGCGCGCACCGGACCGATCGTCTCGTCGATGAACGCGTTCAACGTTCGGGCATCGGTGTCGAACAGGAGTGCGTACGGCAGGTAGGCGTCGGTGCTGGCCGCGGCGTCGGTGGTGCCGAGCGCAGCCAGCAGGCGAGCGGTGCGGAGCCCGGACTCGAATCGTGCGGGGAGCGCGTCCGGCGACTCCGCCCGGGGTGTCGTGATCGCGAGGACCGGGCCGTGCAGCGTTTCCCGCAGGTAGTCGCGCAGGTCCGTGACGAGGTCGGGCGGGGCGGTGGTGGTGAGAACCACCGCGACCATGCCGGCATGCTCCCCGACCAGACCGCGATCACCGACGAACGCGGTGGCCGCACGGGCGGCGGTGGCCCGGTTCTCGGCCGGGACCGAGATCAGCACGACGATGGCGAGGGCAGCGAGGGTGACTCGCTGGGCGCGCACTCGTCGTTCCAGATCGCGCCGCCGCTCCGGTGCCGGGTCGAGCAGGTCCGCGACCAACTCGACGCGGGCCCGCAGGTCTGCGTCGGCCACCGCGTTCTGCTGCAGCACCAGCAGTGCGCCCACCTGCGCGGCGCGTTCGATGGTGCGCTCGTCGACCGGTCCGAGTTCGACGTCCCCGGACCCGACCAGCACCGCGCCGAAATACAACTCGCCTGCGATGACCGCGGCCACGATCGGCGTCCCGGGGTCGTCGACGTGAACGCAATGGCCGGTGGTCCGGCTCCTCGTGATGGCATCGAGCATCACCGGCGGCAACTGGACGGATACCTGCCCGGCAGGCGTGGGGTGGGAGGCGACGACGTGCAGATCCCGGTCGACGATCGTGACCGTGCGCCCGAGTGCGGTGGCAAGAGTGCCGGCCACCTGCTCGAATCCGCCCCCCACCAGAACTGCCTCGATCAGTTCCTGGTGCACCACCGTGGACCGGTCGCGGACCTGCAGGTAGTCGGTCAACCGGTCGAGTGCCGTGCGGGCCTCGTCCTCGGACCTGCGAACCTGTTCGAGGGTGCTGGCGGTCTGCAGCACCACCGACGCGTGATCGGCGAGCGCGGACAGCACGGCGATCTCGTCCGGGGTGAAGGCGTACTCCTGGCGGGTCGCGGCGAACAGCACACCGAGCACGCGACCGTCCGAGAGCATCGGTACCCCGAGAATCGACACGATCCCCTCCGCGGCGACAGCGTCGTCGATGAGTTCCTCGTGCAGTCCCTCCGCGTAGTCCTGATAACGCAGAACCCATTGCGCGGCGCGGGAATCGGCGATCTGACTGGCCAGCCCCATTCCCGGGGGAACGCGGAGGTGCTGGAACTGCGGCGTCACCGAGCCGGCGGTCTTGCGGACGTTCAGTTCCCGCGTCGCCGGATCGAACTCCGACAGGTAGGTGACGTCGGTGCCCATCATCTCGTGGGCGCGGCTCACCAACCGTCCGAGGAGGGCGTCGATGTCACGGAGTTCGGCGAGTTCGCGGGCACTGGAGAACAACACCCCGAGTTCGCGTTCCCGTCGCCGCAAACGGGTCAGCTCGAGCTGGTGCCGGCGCACCTTCTCCGCGAACGCCGCCCTGTCGGCCGGGCCGGCAGCGACCCCGTCGAGTGCTTCGCGCACCGCGGCCGAGTCCACCGTCAGTTCGCCGACCATCGCGTCGGCGAGTATCCCCAGCGCGTCGCCGCTCTCCCGTGAATCCATGCCCACACTCTGCCCTGGCGCCGGGGGAGAAACTACTGGCTGAGATCAGCGCCGGTTCAAGTAGGTAGCCCGGTCTAGTACCTCGGTCTATGTCGGATACTCTGGGTGTGCCTCGTGCTCGGCGAGCGAAAGGGTCTGCACATGCGAAGCGACGACGACGCCCGGAGTGGTGGTCCTGCTCCGATGCCCCGGCAGGCCGTGACCATGCAGGACATCGCCGACCGCGTGGGGGTGTCGAAGGCATTGGTCTCCATGGTGTTTCGGCGCGTTCCCGGACCGAGTGCCGAGACGCGGAAGCGGGTCCTCGACGTCGCGGACGAGCTCGGGTACCGACCGAACCGTACGGCCGCCCTGATGTCGCTCCGGCGGACCCACCTCGTGGGTGTGACGGCTGATATTCGCAACAGCTTCCACGCCGAGATGGTCGAGTACATCGTCGCCGCCGCCGACGACCACGGGTACGAGGTGGTGCTCGGTGCGCTGACTCCCACGCACGCCGAACCGAAAGTCGTCGAAACGCTCCTCGATTTCCGCTGCGAAGCCTTGATCCTGCTCGGCACCGAACTCGGCACCGACGTTCTCGACACGCTCGGGGAGCGGGTACCGGTGGTCGTGGTCGGTCGCCGCGTCGGAGACGGCGCCGTCGACGTCGTGCGGACAGCGGACGGCAAGGGGATCGGCACCGTCGTCGACCATCTCGTGGAGCTGGGGCATCGCCGAATCACGCACCTCAGCGGTGGTACGGGCACGATTGCGGCCGACCGGAAGTCGGGATACACCCGTGCCATGCGTCGTCACGGACTCGACATCGACGTCGTCGAGGGCGACTTCACCGACAGCGCCGGAACGGTCGCCGCGGAGACGCTGCTCGGGCGGTCGCAGCTTCCCACCGCGGTGATCGCGGCCAACGACCGCAGTGCCATCGGGCTGATCGGCGAACTGCGGAGCCGGGGCGTGCGTATTCCCGAAGACGTCTCGGTCTCCGGATATGACGACAGCGTGCTCGCCCAGCTCGCGCACATCGATCTGACGTCGGTCAATCAGCAACCGCGGGAGCAGGCCGCCACGGCGGTGGACGCTGTCATCCAGCGGCTGGACCGGGGGAGGACCGAATCGGTCGCGACCGTCCTCCGCCCGCGGCTCGTCGCGCGCCGTACCACCGGGCCCGCGCCCGAGCCGATGGAAGGATCCCAGTCGGGCGTGTCCTGACCTGCGGCGGCCGTCAGTGTTCGGCGGGCCGGGATTCCTCGGCCTGCGCGGGCAGTGTGCCCAGATCGTGGGCGTAGAGCCAGGTGGTGGCCTTTTCGTAGAAGTGCCCGAAGGCGATCGGCATGACGAGGTCGCGGAGCCGGCGCGCGAGCGGGCCGCTGGTCTTGGCGTCGCGGTTGGTGCGGGCCGCCTTGGCCATCTTCCCGATTCGGGCGCGGCGGAGCCGGTCGTACTCCGCGAGACCTTCCCCGGTCGAGCCGGCCTCGGCGAGTACCCGGGCCAGGACCACGGCGTCTTCGATGGCCATCGAGGCGCCCTGCCCCGCGCCGACCGGGTGAGCGGCGTCGCCGACGAGGACGACGCGTTCGTCGTGCCAGACGGGGACTTCGGCCAGCGTGTGCATGAGCGTCGGACGGTGCAATTGCGTGGTCGCCCTGATGATCTCGAGCGCCTGCGGCTCGAACCGGTACAGCTCGGCGAGTCGCTCGAGCCACCAGTCGTCGCCGACACCGGTCAGGTCCGGTGGCCGGGGATCGGCAACCTGCGCGGACCACCACACGGTTCCGTCCGGCGCCGGGATGTGGAGAAAGGCGCCGCTCCGCGCGAAAATCATGTTGAACGCGCCGGTCTCGGCCGGGACGCCGCCGGCGATGCCCGAGACGCTGTAGAGGCCCCCGTAGGCGGGTCGGGGCGCGCCCGGATCGAGGACCGACCGGATAGCCGACCAGAGGCCGTCGGCGCCGACCAGTAGGTCGGCGCGGACGCTGGGACCGTCGGCGAACAGCGCGCGGATACCGTTTCCCGCGGGCTCGGCCCCTACCAGTCGGCGGCCGGTGACGATCCGTACCCCGGCCTGGGCGGCGCACTCACGCAGCACCTCGACCAGGGAACCCCGCATCAGCGTCGTACTGTGCAGCGGATCCCCCGACAGCCGTCCGCGCGGAACTTCCGCCAGCAGCCTCCCGGTGCCGGACCACATCCGCTGAGTGGCCACCGCGAAACCGGCCTGCCGGACCTGGTCCAGGCAACCGAGCGCCTTCAGCCCCCGCAGTCCGTTGGATGCCAGACTCAGAAATGAGCCCACCTGTCCTGCCGGGTCGGGGTGTGTTTCGTACAGGGTGACGTCGGAACCGGTGCGGCGCAATGCGATTGCAGTCGCGGTCCCGGACACACCTCCGCCTGCGACGATGACCTCCATACATCCTCCCGACTTCCCATCCGCTGAATCAATATTCAGTGAAATTGCATTCAGTATGTGCGCGTCAAGGGTGTTCGTCAAGGGGCGCGGCCCGCTCGCCGGCTCGCGAGCCGGGGCTTGACAGGGTGGCGTGACTCAGCTCATAGTAGTCGTACTAGACCGGTTAAATAGACCGAACTAGCCGGAGGGCGTCTTCACTCATCCGTGCGGGTGTCTGCGGGTAGCCGACGTGCACTTCCGCCGGGTCAACATCACACCGAAAGGCTTCCACTCATGACTTCCAACTCGATCGGTGTCGCCGTCATCGGCGGCGGCATGGCCGGACGAGCACACGCCGCCGGATATCGCATGGCGTCGACGCTGTTCGGAACCGACCGCCCCGACGTGCGTCTGGTTGCGATCGCCGACACCAACCAGGCCGTCGCCGACGACACCGCGAAGCGGTACGGGTACGAGCGGGCCGAGTACAGCTGGCAGGCCATCGCCGAATCGCCGGACATCGACGCCGTGAGCGTCGTGGTCGCCAACCAGTTGCACCGGGAGATCGTCGAAGGGCTCCTCGCCGCGGGGAAGCACGTGCTGTGCGAGAAGCCCCTGGCCGGGTCCATCACGGACGCCGAGGCCATGGTCGCGGCCGCTGCGGATGCCGACACGATCGCGACGGTCGGGTACACCTACCGCCGGTCGCCGGCCATCCAGGCGATCCGCGACGAACTCGCGACGGGCCGACTCGGCGACATCATCCACTTCAACGGGCACTACTGGTGCGACTACGGCCTCGACCCCGCCTCGCCGATCACCTGGCGGTACCGCGGGGGTCCCGGAACGGGCGCTCTGGCAGACGTCGGCAGTCACCTGCTCGACATGGCCGAATTCGTGTGCGGTCCGATCGTCGAGATCAGCGGCGCGACCTTCGCCACGGTGATCACGGAGCGTCCCGTGCCTGCCGGAGTCACCTACGGTCACACCAAGGCCGAGACCACCGGTGAGATGGCACCCGTCGAGAACGAGGACCTCGCGACGTTCACGGCGCGCTTCCAGAACGGCGCGGTCGGCACGTTCTCCGCTTCCCGTGTCGCGCACCAGCTTCCGGACGGACTCGGTTTCGAGCTGTTCGGGACGTCCGGCTCCGCGGCGTTCGACCTGGCTCGCGCCGCCGAGTTCTCGGTGTCCAGCGAGGGCCTCGACCGCACCGTGAACGGTCAGCGACGGGTGATCATCGGACCGCAGCACCCGTACATCCAGGGCGGCCTGCCGATGGATGCCGGCGGCGTCGGCCACGGCAAGGCGGAGTTCTTCGCCTACCAGGCCCGGGCCTTCCTCGACCAGATCGCCGGCATCGACGTCCTCGGCCCGCTGCCGTCCTTCGCCCACGCCCTGCGCGGCATGCAGATCGTCACCGCCGTCGCGGAGTCCGCCCGCGCCGACGGAGCAGCCGTCAAGATCGGCTGAACCGCAAAACTACTGAACCCCAACTTCTTCCCACCACGCAAGGAACCCTCATGAAACTCGGTGTGTACACCGCCGTCCTGCACGACCGCAGCCTGCGCGAGGCGCTGGAGACCATCGCGTCCCTCGGGCTCGAGGGCGCGGAGATCAACGCGGGCGGCTTCCTGCCCACCCCGCACCTGCCTGTCAAGGAACTCCTCTCCGGTGAGGTGTCACCGCAGGAGTACCTGAAGGTCTTCGACGAGACCGGCGTCTCCATCGCCGGCCTGAACTGCAACGGCAACCCCTTGCACGCGGATCCCGAGGTGGGCCCCGAGGACGCCGAGGACCTGCGCAACGCGATCAAGGTCGCCGGCCTGCTCGGTGTGGACCGGGTGGTCACGATGTCCGGGCTGCCGGCCGCGCATGCCGGCGGCCAGTGGCCGGCCTGGCACGTGAACACGTGGGACAGCGGCTATCTCGACTCCCTCGACTACCAGTGGGATCAGGTCGCGGTGCCGTTCTGGAAGGAGATCGACGCGCTCGCCCGTGAGAACGGCGTCAAGGTCGCGATCGAGATGCACCCGCAGAACCTGGTGTTCAACCCGCCGACTCTCGAGCGCCTGGTCGAGAAGACCGGTGCGACGAACGTCGGCGCCGAGATGGACCCGTCGCACCTGTTCTGGCAGGGCATCGATCCGGTCGCCGCGGTCGACTGGCTCGGCGACCTCGTGTTCCACGCCGCGGCGAAGGACACCCGGATCAACGAGAACTGCAAGATCTACGGTGTCCTCGACGACCGGTTCACCCGGATCCCGGCCGACCAGAACCCCACCGGACTCGGTGGCAAGCACGTGGTCAACAAGTGGCCCGAGGACTCGGCGTGGGACTTCGTCGCCGTCGGTCGCGGACACGACGTCGATTTCTGGTCCCGTTTCCTCGCCGCCTTGCAGCGGGTCGACCCGGACATGGCGGTCAACATCGAACACGAGGACGTCGAACTGGGACAGCTCGAAGGGCTGCAGGTCGCGGCCCGCACCCTGAAGGACGCGGCTTCCGCGGTGGCCTCCCGCTAGAACCCACCCTGCGCGCTCCCGCTCGAAACCGCCCCGCCTGGTACTCCCGCAGGCGGGGCGTCGTGTATCCGGTGGGTCATGTCGCGCCGGCTGATCGCCGTTCCCGGGTGACGGCTGCCAGGCGGTCGAGGACCAGCCGCAGCGGTGGCCAGGTCGACCTCCCGCGGCGGGTCACGGCGTAGGCCGTCAGCACGACCTTCGGGTTGGTGAGCGGGCGGACCGTGACTTCCTTGCGCGTGGGACGGTCGGCGGGCAGCAGGCCCACCCCGTAGCCGGCGGCGATGAGGTCCTCGACGAGGTCGAGGCTGTCGATCTGATGGGCGATGTGCGGTGTGAAACCCGCGAGCGAGGCCAGGGTGCGGACGGCGTCCTCGTCGGCAGTGTTGCGAGAGTTCACGATCCAGGGCGAACCGGCATAGGCGGCGACGTCTGCGGGTCCGTTCCCGGCGGGCGTGGGGACGCCGAGTCCCCAGGGAGTCGACCACAACGGGACGGCCTCGAGCGCGGTGCCCGGGGATGCCGGTGCCAGGTTGTAGTCGTAGGTCAGGGCGAGATCGAGTTCGTCGTCGGCGAGCAATGCGAACGCCTCGACCGGCTCGTATTCGCTGATCACCACGTCCACCTGAGAGTGGGTGCGTGCCAGTTCGGCGACGACCGGGAGCAGCGACACCCGGATGCCCGTCGCGAAACCCCCGACGCGCAGGGTGCCGACCGGCTCGGCGTGGGGGTCGAGGTCGAGCCGGGCGGCGTCGACGGCCGCCAGGATGGTGACGGCGTGGTCGGCCAGCCGGCGACCGGCCGGAGTGAGCCGCACCCGGCGGCCGGTCGGTTCGACGAGCTGCGCACCCGTCTCCTTCGCGAGTGCGGCGATCTGCTGGGAGACAGTCGAGGTGGTCAGCCGGTGTGTTTCGGCGACCTCGCGCATGGAGCCGAGACGGGAGAGCTCGAGCAGGAGATGCAGGCGTCGGGTATCCACCCACTAATTGTTCGCGATATCCGAACGGTTTGTCCATGAAAGTCACGTGGACGTGAACGGTCGAGGTGGCCTTCAATGCAGACATGACCAGGAACTCGACTCACGTCGGCGCGACGATGGCGCTGACCTCGATGCTGTGCGTGCAGAGCGGACTCGCGATCTCCGTCGGCGTGTCCGAACGCGTCGGCGCCGAGGGTGCCGCCTGGTTGCGCCTGGCATGGGCTGGGGTGTTGCTGGCCGTGATCGTGCGGCCTCGTCGGAAGGCGTTCACGCGTTCGTCCCTCGGCGCGTGTGTCCTGCTCGGAGTGGTCACGGCGGCGGTCACCCTGCTGTTCATGGCCGCGGTGGACCGGATCCCGCTGGGAACCGCCAGCGCGCTCGAGTTCCTCGGGCCCCTCGGCGTCGCTGTTCTGCACGGACGCGGTCGCCTGAAGTGGCCGGCGCTGGCGGCCGTCGGGGTGCTGCTGCTGACGCAACCCTGGGCCGGCGGCGTCGACCCGGTCGGAATCCTGTTCGCACTGGGGGCGGCCGCGTGCTGGGCCCTCTACATCGTGCTCACCCAGCGCGTGGGCGACGAGGTGGCCGGTCTCAACGGGCTCGCGGTGTCCATGCCGGTCGCCGGGCTGGTCGCGACTGCGGTGGGCGGACCGTCGATGCTCGGAAAGATGACGCCGGACCTGTTGATCATCGGGCTGGGTTTGGCGATACTGCTGCCGGTCGTGCCGTTCACGCTGGAGATGCTCGCCCTGCGCCGGCTGAACACCGCGGCGTTCGGGACCCTGATGAGCCTGGAACCGGCGTTCGCGTTGATCATCGGGCTCGTCGTGTTGCATCAGGTACCGGACCACGCGGCCGTGGCCGGGATCTGTTTCGTCGTCGCGGCGGGGATCGGAGCAGCGCGGGCCGGGGCGCGCACGACGCCCGACGAGGGCGACGTCGCGGAGTCTGCCGCACCGTTGTCCGCGCCGACCTGATACCTTGAACGTCGTTCAAGTTTGAAGCAAGAGGGAGTCGTCATGGCAGGTGTCGAGAGTGCTCGGGTGTCGAGGCTCGGTATTTCAGCGCGGGACATGGCGCAGATCGCGGTCTTCGCCGCGCTGATCGCGGCGCTGGGTCTGCCCGGCGCCATCACGGTCGGCTTCAGTGGAGTGCCGATCACACTGCAGACGCTCGGCGTCATCCTCGCCGGCGCGGTGCTCGGCGCTCGCAAGGGCACAGCCGCCGTCGCGGTCTTCATCGCACTGACCCTGATCGGCCTGCCCCTGCTGTCCGGTGGCCGCACCGGACTGACCGCGCTCGCAGGCCCCAGCGCCGGGTACCTCATCGGCTGGATTCCCGCGACGCTGATCATCGGCCTCCTCACCGCTCGGATCCTGCCGAAGTACCCGATCGCGCTCGGTCTGCTGATCAACGCCCTCGGCGGGATCGTCGTCATCTACGTCTTCGGCACCGTCGGACTCCTGCTCCGCACCGATCTGGGTGTCGGCGCCGCCATCACCACCAACTTCGCCTTCATCCCCGGCGACCTGCTCAAGGTCGTCGTCGCGACCGTGGTCGCCAAGAGCGTGCATCGCGCGTACCCCGGCCTGATCCGTACGTGAGTTCCGAACTCGGCGGCTCCGGCGATCAGCCTGCTCTCGACTTCGAAGACCGCACCTACACCTACGCCGAACTCGACCGTGCCATCGACCGATGGATCCTCGAGCACGGCCAGGGTGCGCCTGCCTACGACGCGTCGATGCTGCCGGTGCCGGATGCCCTGATCTGCGTGTGCGCGGCGGCGCGGCAGGGGACGGCGGTGATCGTCGAGAACCCCGACGCGCGCCCGGACCGCGCGGTGATTCCACCCTCCGCGTTTCTGCTGGTCGCGACGTCCGGCTCCACCGGCAGGCCGCGTCCGCTCGCGCGCACCGCGGCCTCCTGGTTCGACAGCTTCCCCGCCTTCACCGCGATCACGGGCATCGACGCGACCGACCATGTGCTGATCACCGGCCCGTTGCACGCCACGATGCATCTGTTCGGCGCAGTGCACGCACTCTGGCGAGGTGCGTGCGTCACCGACGACCCGTCCCGGGCGACGGTGGTGCACGCTGTTCCCGCCGTTCTCCGTGAGGTGGTGGGGAAGGCCCCGAAGCTGCGCACGGCGATCGTCGCCGGCACCGCCCTGGACGACGGCGCCCGCGCGGTGGCGGACGGCATCGAGATCGTCGAGTACTACGGCGCCGCGGAACTCTCCCTCGTCGCGGCGCGCCGGGTGCCCGAACCGCTCCGGCTGCTGGACGGCGTCGACGCCGACATCCGCGACGGTCTGCTGTACGTCCGGTCGCCGTACAGCGTGATCGGAGTCCCGGAGTGGTTCGGCGTCGGTGACCTGGCCGAACTCGGTGACGACGGCGAGCTGACGGTGCGCGGCCGGGGAGAATCCGCGATCAATGTCGGCGGCACCACGGTGATCGCCGAGGACGTCGAGCGCATCCTCGAGACGCTCGACGGTGTCGCCGCGGCCGCCGTCGTCGGATCGCCGCATTCGGTGCTCGGCGAGACCGTCACCGCCGTGGTGGAGCTCGACGGCACCGCGGAGATCGGTGAGCTCCGTTCCCGAGCACGCCGGACGCTGACGAAGGAAGCATTGCCCCGCCGCTGGGTGCCGATCGAGGCGATGCCGCGGACCGCCAGTGGCAAGGTCGCCCGAGGTCGAGTGAGAGACTGGCTGGCATGAGCTCTGTCCCTGTTCTGGTGGCGCCGCGTCGGACGCCGATCGGCAATGCCGGGCACGGGTTCGCCGATCTGACCACCACCGACCTGGCCGCCCCCGTGCTGCGCGAGGTTCTGACGTCGCTGCGGGGGTCGGGCATCGATGCCGAGGTCGACGACGTAGTCCTCGGCAATTGCCTCGGGCCGGGCGGTGATCCGGCACGGGTCGCGGCCCTGCAGGCGGGGATGGGTGTGGAGGTTCCCGGTGTCACCGTCGACCGGCAGTGCGGTTCCGGACTCGACGCGGTGATGCAGGCCGCGCTCCGTGTGCGCAGCGGCGCCGACGAGCTGATTCTGGCCGGGGGCGTCGAATCGGCGAGCACGGCGCCGTGGCGGTTCTGGCCGCCGGCGCCGGGCGCCGATCCGGTGCGCTACACCCGCGCTCCCTTTGCGCCGCAAGACTTCCCCGACCCCGACATGGGGGCGGCCGCGGACGATCTCGCGCGGGTGCGCGGAATCAGCCGTGAGCGGCAGGATGCGTACGCGGCGCGGTCGCACACGCTCGCCGCAGCCGCCGACTTCTCGTCGGAAATCGTGCCGGTCGGTGACATCGAGCGGGACCAGCGCATTCGCGCAGGCATGACCGAGGCCAGGCTCGCGCGGCTACGCCCCAGCTTCGGAGCCGGCGGAACGGCCACTGCAGGGAACTCCTGCGGCATCTCGGACGGCGCCGCCGTGCTTGCGGTGACGACCGAGTCGCTGGCCGCCGGACTGCCTGCGTTGCGAATTCTCGGCTCGGCCGTCGCGGGATCGGACCCGGCGCTGCCCGGACTCGGACCGGTTCCCGCGATCCGCAAACTCCTGAAGAGGACCGGATACGACGTGGCGGATCTGGGCGTCGTCGAGATCACCGAGGCCTTCGCGTCGGTGGTGCTGGCGGTGTCGGACGAACTCGGCCTGGACGAATCTGTGATCTGCCCGCAGGGCGGCGCCATCGCCATGGGGCACCCGTGGGGCGCGTCGGGAGCGATCTTGTTGGTGCGCTTGGCAAGTCAGATGCTGCGCGAGGACGGACCCCCGCTCGGGCTCGCGGCCTGTGCCATCGGCGGCGGACAGGGCATCGCGATGCTCGTGGAGCGTGTGTCGTGAGTGAGATCGTCTTCGATTCGGTGACGCACGCCTTCGGGGACCGCCCGGTGCTGCGCGGCGTCGACCTGCGTTTCTCCGAGCGCCGCGTCGGCATCATCGGTTCCAACGGTTCCGGCAAGTCGACCCTGGCGCGCATGATCAACGGGTTGCTGAAGCCCACCTCCGGCACCGTCACGGTCGACGGTGTCGACGCCGCCAGAAAGGGCACGCAGGTGCGCCGCAAGGTCGGGTTCGTGTTCACCGACCCCGACACCCAGATCGTCATGCCCACGGTGTCCGAGGACCTGGCGTTCTCGCTGCGCCGGTCCGGTCTGAGCAAACAGGAGATCGCCGGCCGCGTCGAGGAGATCCTGGTGCGGTTCCGGCTCGACCAGCACGCCGATCACCCCGCGCACCTGCTGTCCGGGGGCCAGAAGCAGCTGCTCGCCATCGGCGCCGTCCTCATCCGCAGGCCGGAGGTGATCATCGCCGACGAGCCGACGACGCTGCTGGATCTGCGGAACGCGCGCGTCGTCTCCGAAGCACTCGATTCGATGGACCAGCAGGTGATCGTCGTGACCCACCAACTGGCGCTGCTGGAGAGTTTCGAACGGGTCATCGTCATCGACGACGGTCTCGTCGCGTTCGACGGCAGCCCGGACGACGCCGTCCCCGCGTACCGGCAGTTGGTCGAATGATCGGCCTGTACCGCCCGGGCGACTCGTTCCTGCACAGGATGCCCGCCGGGCTGAAACTGCTGCTGTTGATCGTGTCGATCGTCACGGCCACGGTGTTCGTGCGCACCCCGCTCGAGGTCGGTGTCGTCGTCCTGGTGGTGGGCCTGCTGTTCGCGGTGGCCTCCATTCCGTGGCGGGTCGCCGTGGCGCAGTTGCGTCCGGTGGTGTGGATGTTGTTGATCATCGCCGTGTTCCAGGTGCTGATCACGTCGCCCGCGCGGGCGGTCGTCGTGTGCGGGGTGCTGCTGATCTCGGTGGCGCTCGCCGCGTTGGTCACGCTCACCACCCGGGTCACCGACATGCTCGACACGGTGTCGCGCGCACTCGGGCCCCTGCGGAGGTTCGGGGTCGATCCGGACCGGATCGGGCTCCTGCTCGCGTTGGCGATCCGGTGTATCCCGCTGCTGACCGGGATCGTGCAGGAGGTGGCGCAGGCGCGGAAGGCGCGCGGGTTGCAATGGTCGATGACGGCGCTGGCCACACCGGTTCTGGTCCGCGCCCTCCGGACCGCGGATGCGATGGGCGACGCCCTCGTCGCACGGGGAGTGGACGATGACTGAGCTGCTCGCCGAGCGTGTCGCTCGACGGGCTGCCGAGAACCCGGAGACGACAGCGGTCGTGTCCGCGCGCGAGACCGTCGACTACGGCCGGTTCTGGTCGCGGGTCACACGCACCGCCGCCGGGCTCGACGGCATGAATCGGGTCGCAGTGCTGCCGACGTCGGATGTCGGGTCGCTGGTCGTGGTGACGGCGGCGATGCACGCGGGAGTCAGCGTCGTGCTGCTGCATCGGCATCTCCTGCCCGCGCAGCTGACGCGGGTTCTCGAGCTCGCGAAACCCGGTGCCGTGGTGGCCGCGTCGCACCAGCACACCAGGTTGCGGAGACTGGGATTCGACGGGACCGTCGAGACGGCGGACAGCCTCGAATCCGACGGCACCGCGGACCGGGCGCGTCCCGGCACCGAACTGCTGGTCGGCATCACGTCCGGCACCACGGGTGAGCCGAAGCTGTTCGTGCGCAACCAGCGTTCGTGGGCCACGACCCTCGACCGCTCGGACGCGACGTTCGACATCGGCAGCGGGGATCGCGTGGCGGTGCCCGGAGTTCTCGACCACACCCATTTCCTGTACGGCGCGCTGCACGGGCTCACTCGCGGTGCGACGGTGGATCTGCGATCGGTCACGCACTCGCTGCGCGACGCGGCCACACATCTGTACTCGGTACCCACCATCGCCTGGGATGTGGTGCGATCGGGGATCGGTCCGGTCGGAAGTGTCCGCGAGGTGCTGTCGTCGGCGGCCCGGTGGCCGCGGACGGGACGTCAGGCGTTGCAGGAGGTGTTGCCGAATGCGTCGCTCGTGCACTTCTACGGCGCATCCGAACTGAGCTTCGTGTCGTTCGACCGGGGTCTCGGCGCCGCCGACGAGCATGCGGCAGGCGAACTGTTCGACGGTGTCGACGCAGAGATTCGCGAGGGCCTGGTTCACGTGCGCAGCAACATGCTGTTCGACGGCTACCTCACCGAGGACGGCGTGGTGAACGGCCCCGCCGACGGGTGGATGACGGTGGGGGACCGTGGCCGGGTGGCGGGCAACAGCCTGCAGTTGTTCGGCCGGGACAGCGACACGGTGATCCGGGCGGGACTCAATGTGGAACCTGCCGCCATCGAGGCGGCGTTGACCGCGATTCCCGGGATCTCGGAGGCTGCGTGCATCGGAGTACCGGACAGCCGGATGGGCGAGGCACCGGCCGCCGCGATCGTGGTGGACGGCGACGGGCCGAGTTCCACCGAGATCTGGCGGCATCTGCGCGCCACGTTACCCAGCCCCAGCATGCCGGTTCAGGTTCTCGCCGTCGACAGCTTGCCTCGCACACCGCGCGGCAAGCTCGATCGTCAGGCGCTCGCCGCCACCCTGGCAGCGTCTCGAGACCGGAATCCCGTGTAGCCCGTCAGATTTCGAGGCTCAGCAGGTGATAGCCCAGCGTCTTGCCGTGTCCGTCGAGTGCGGGTGAACCCGTGACGCCGCCGCCGAGGACGCCGGGCAACTCGAACACCATCGCCGTCAGGTTCGGCTGGCAGGTGCGCCGGGCGGGTCCGGTGATCAGTTCACCATAGTGCGCGGCGACGACGTCCTCGGTCAGTCTCTCCGTGAGATGCCGGTAGGCGGCCCGGTCCCTGGCCAGCACGGCGACGATGAGGGTGTCCCCCTTGTCGCCGGCACGGACGTCTGCGAGTGTGTCGATCTTCTGAACAGTTGCGGGCGTGGTCATTTCGACACCTCCGTGAGATGCACCCGGGTGGGCACGAGGTCGCGGGGGAGGGTGCACGAGCGGATCGCGAGTACCTCGGTCGACGACCGCCGGGCGCCGCCGCCGCCGGCCGGTCCGTTGGTGTACAGGCTTTCCACCTCCCAGCCGACGAGGTCGGCTTCCTCGCGGGTCCGTGCGCGGGCGGTGACCCGCACGCGCACCTCGTGGGCATCGGTGTCGGTGTCGAGTCCGCGGAAAGCGGCACCGGCGCCGATGTATTCGACGGAGACGGCGCCCTCGGCGAAGCCGTGCACGTCGACGAGACGTTCGGTGACGATGTCCGCGGCGAGCTGGGCACGGGGGTAGGCCCGCGGTCCCGCGTAACTGATCTGCCCCTCACCGAGCCAGCCGCCGCGGAACCCGAGGGTGACCTTCAGCTGCTGTGGGCGGGGGCGCCCCGTTGCACCGGTGACGGCGACCCGATCGGGTCCGACGCTGGTGAACGACACGTTGCCGAAGTCCGCGGTGACGTCCGGGGTCAGATACGACGTGGGATCTCCCACCTCGTACAGGAGTTGCTCGGCGCAGGTTCGTTCGGTGAGTATCCCGCCGGATCCGTCGAGTTTGCCGAAAGTCGCCGATCCGTCGGCGAGGACGTCGGCGAACGGGAAGCCGAGATCGGCCATACCCTTCACCGGTTTGGTGACGGGATCCGCGTAGTACCCGCCCGTGAGTTGTCCGGCGCATTCGAGTAGGTGCCCGATCGCGGTTGCAGCGCCGATGGTTTCGTGGTCGGCCAGGTCCCATCCGAAGTGGTGGGCGAGTGGGGCGACGTAGAGGGAAGGGTCGGCCAGACGCCCGGTGACCACGACGTCGGCGTCCAGTTCGAGCGCGGGGATCACGGCCTCCGCGCCGATGTACGCGTTCGCGGAGACGAGTTCCTCGTCGTGCTCCGACAGACGTTTCCCGGTCTCCCACACGACCGGGTCGTGGCGCAGCACCTGCTCGAGCACCGCGTCGCCCGTGATGGCAGCGATGCGCACCCGCCGGTCGGCGGACCGGGAGGCGATGCCGGAGACCAATTCGGCAGCGGTGAGAGGGTTCGCGGCACCGGCATTGGTGATCACCGTGGTCCCGGACGCGAGCGTGTGCGGGAGAACCGCGCGCATGCGTGCGGCGAGGAGCGGATCGTATCCTTCGTCCGGGTTCTCGAGTCGGCGAGAGTTTCCGGCGGCAACGGTGCGTTCGCCGAGGCATTCGAAGATCAGGTAGTCGAGGTCGGCGTGCCGGGCGAGTTTCTCGGCGGGGTCGATGCGATCCCCGGAGAACCCGGATCCGGCGCCGAGTCGCACGCTCCGCGAAGCGCTGCCGCGGGTGCTCGATGGTGTCACGGGCTCGAAGTCCTTTGCTTGTTCGACGGGCGGTGGGTGGGCCGGCCTGAGGTGGTGTCGCGGACGATTACAGCGAGATGGCACCGGTGAGCAGCGCCATGACGGTCATCACGATCGTGGTTCCGAAGGCCCAGCCGAAGATGAACCGCTGGTGCTTGCCGAGGTCCACCTTGCTCAGTCCGATCAGGATGAACGTCGCGGCGGTCAGCGGGCTGAGCGGGAACCCGGTGGTCATCTGGCCGAGGATGGCGGCGCGGCCGATCTCCGCGGGGTCGCCACCGAACGATGCGGTGGTTTCCGCCAGCACCGGTACGACGCCGAAGTAGTAGGCGTCCGGGGTGAAGACCAGGCTGAGCGGCATCGACGTGACGGCGGTGATGACGGGGATCAGGGACCCGGCGGACTGCGGAATCCAGGAGACGAAGGTCTGCGCCATCGCGGTGATCATCCCGGTGCCGTTGAGGATTCCGGTGAGCACGCCTGCCGCGAGGATCATCGCCACCACCATGGTGACGTTGCCGCCGTGCTTGGCGAACAGGGCCTGCTGGTCGTCCCACTTCGGGCGGTTGACGGCGAGCGCGAGTGCGAATGCGATGGCGAATGCCACCTCCAGCGGCACGAGCTGGAACAGCAGGATCACGATCAGAACGAGGGTGAGCACGGTATTGAACGCCATCACCGCCCGTTGGCGACCGGTGCGCACCGGCGCGTCGGAGACGTGCGGCGTGCCGGGACCACCGCCGCCGGGAGATGCCAGTTCGGTGACGCCGAGCCGTTTACGTTCCGTGCGACCGATCATGTAGGCGGCGAACAGGACCCACAGGACCCCGGCCCCCATCGCGGGCAGGACCGGCGTGAAGATGTCGGCGCTGGTCAGGTCGAGCGCGGCCATGGCGCGGACGGTCGGGCCGCCCCACGGAATCATGTTCATCAGTCCCGCAGCCAGGCAGACGATGCCGGTCAGGACGACCGGGCGCATCCCGAGTTTCTGGTAGATGGGCAGCAACGCCGAGATGGTGATCAGGAAGGTCGAGGTTCCGTCGCCGTCGAGCGCGACGAGCAGGGTCAGCACCGCGGTTCCGACGGCGATCTTGGTGGGATTTCCCCCTGCCCACCGGACGATCCGGCGGATCGCCGGGTCGAACAGTCCCACGTCGACCATCAGACTGAAATACAGCACCGCGAAGGCGATCATGATGGCGACGGGCGCGACCTTCAGCAGACCGTCGCCCACCATCTCCCCGAGGTCGGGTGCCCATCCGCCCACGATCGCGAACGCGACGGGAACGAGGATCAGTGCGACCAGCACCGAGACTCGACGGCTGAACGCCAGCGCCAGGAAACAAGCGATCGTGGCGAACCCGAGCGCGGCAACCATGTGACCTCCTTCGAAATGGAGTCTCAGTGTCGCGCGCCTCACAATTGTGCGTCAAATATCAATGGACGATCGATTCATGAGTTGATCTCATGAATACCCGGCGCATGAATACCGGCCATACTGATGCGCATGAGCATCAATCTCGGGATCTCTCACCTGAGGAGCATCGTCGCCATCGCCGACTACGCGAGCTTCACCTCGGCGGCCCACGCGCTCGACGTGTCTCAGTCCTCGCTGAGCCGCTCGGTCGCCGAGGCCGAGCGCCGACTCGACGTCACGCTCTTCGAGCGCACCACTCGCCGTGTCGAGCTGACCACGCACGGGCACGAGATCATCGAGCACGCCCGGCGGATGCTCCACGACTTCGACGACGGACTCACGCAGATCGAACGATTCGTCACCGGTGACCGCGGAATCGTGACGGTGGCATGCCTGCCCTCGCTCGCGGCCACGTTCCTTCCCCCGTACGTGGTGAGCTTCCGCGAGCAGCACCCCGACGTACGCCTCCAGATACGGGACGGACTGCGGCAGGAGGTTCTCGACGCCGTGTACTCGGGCACGGTCGACCTCGCCCTGGTCACCACCTCGGGGATTCTGCCCGGCCTGCAGCAGGACGTTCTGACGAGCGACTCCTTCTATTGCGCCGTCGCGCCGACACATCCGTTCGCCGATCGGCCGGTGCTCCGGTGGTCGGATCTCGCCGGACAGCCGTTCATCGCGTTCGGACCCGAGAGCAGCATCGCGGCACCCGTCCGCCGGGCCGTCGAGGATGCGCGCATCGAACTCGGACCCGTCATGCAGGCGCAGAACATCGGCGCGGTAGCGGGATTGGCGGCGGCCGGGCTCGGTGTCACCGCGGTGCCCGAACTCGTGCTTCCCATGATCTCGTTCGCCGGTCTCGTCCACATACCGCTGCAGCCGACGGTCGAACGCACCATTTCACTCGTCCAGGTCGCCGGCCGACCCCAGACGGCGAGCACCCGCGGTTTCGTGAACATGCTTCTCGCCGACCGAACTCCTGATCGAGGAGCCGATTCCGGCTAGAGTTCCGGCATGTCACCTTCTGCCGCAGATCATCATCGACTGAACTACGTGGAGTTGTCGGTCACGGACCTCGCGGACGCGGAAGCGTTCTACCGCTCGGCATTCGACTGGGAGTTCAACTCCTACGGCCCGCAGTACGCGGGCATCGTCGGTGCGGACGGTGAGGAGGTCGGCGGCCTGCTGCAGGTGCCGGAACGGAAGCCGGCAGGCGGACCGCTGGTGCTGCTGTACTCGGTGGATCTCGACGCGTCGGTGGATGCGGTGCGGGCGGCGGGCGGCACCGTCGTCAACGGCCCGTACGACTTTCCCGGCGGGCGCCGCTTCCACTTCACCGATCCGAGTGGCAACGAACTCGGTGTCTGGTCGTCGGCCTAGTATCGGGCAGGGGATCCACGTCGTGTCTCGAAGTCAGCTTCCCTACCGCATGGCCAACGGCCTTGCCGAGAGCAGGTGTCGTTAATGGCATGTCGTATCAGTGAACTCGTGCTCGGTTGCCGCGACCCTGAGGTGCTGGCGCGGTTCTGGTGCGAGGTCCTCGACTTCGTCGTGCTCGATCGCGAGGACGACGGCTCGGTGGAGATCGGACCGCGCGAAGGGTTCGGCGGTCCGCAGCCGACGATCATCCTCAGTCGCAGGGACGAGCCGGAGAAGGGCAAATCCCGGCTGCACATCGACGTCAACGCCACCGACCGCGATCAGGACGCCGAGCTCGACCGCCTTCTGAAGCTCGGTGCGCGCCCGGCCGACATCGGCCAGACAGGGCAGGAGCAGTGGCATGTCCTGGCCGACCCCGAAGGCAATGAGTTCTGCCTGCTCAGGGCCCGCTTGGGCCCACTCTGATGCTCATCGGTCGCATCTCGACATCAGTTACGTAGGCTCCTGACCTGTGCGACAGGGCCGGTGGTCGCGCGGCGGACGAGGTGCGGCGCGAGCACGAGGTCGATCGCCTTGTCGCCGGCGATCTGAGCCAGCGCTCCGTCGACGGCGGCTTCGGCCATGTGCGTGGCGTCCTGCGAGATCGTCGTCATCTGCACGTGCGGAATCCTCGCCAGGCGGGAGTCGTCATAGCCCACGACGGAGATGTCCGCGGGCACGTCCCGGCCACGGCGGACCAGTAGGTCGAGCACGCCGGTCGCACATCGGTCGTTGAAGGCGACGACGGCGGTCGGGGGAGTGGGCAGTTCCAGAAGTTTGTGCATGCCTTCTGCGCCTTCGGTTTCCGTCGTGCCGCCCGCCACGACCGTTGCCGAAGCCGACAGTCCGTGCCGGTCCATCGCGGCCAGGAAACCGGCCCGCCGGTCGGCACCGCCGGGCGCGTCGGCGCCGTCGATGTGGGCGATGTTCCGGTGCCCGAGTTCGGTGAGATGGTCGACGGCCAGGGTGATGCCGGCGACGTCGTCGCCCCGCACGGCACCGACGCCGGGCAGGCCGCTTGCGCGCGCCACGACGAGGGTGGGCACGCGATCGGCCAGGGCGCCGAGCGCATCGGTGTCGAACCGGGTGCCGAGGAGGATCGCGGCCTCGCAGCGCTCCCGCATGAGCGCCTGGACGGCGACCTTCTCGGCACGGCTCGGGGCGACCGCGCTGAGCATCACGTCGTAACCCCGGCGGGTGGCCGCGGCGTAGATCTGTTCGACGAGGTCGCCGTGGAACGGCTGCTGCAGTTCGAAGACGACGCCGAGCAACCGGGAACTGGCCTGGCGCAGTTTCTGTGCGCGCCGATCCGGCACGTAGCCCATCTCGTCGGCGATGTCGAGCACGCGCCTGCGAGTGGCCTCGCTGGCGCCGGGAACGCCGCGCATCACGATCGAGACGAGCGCTGTGGAGACTCCTGCTGCGCGCGCTACGTCGCCCATCGTCGGACGAGCGCCACCGGTCGATCCCGCCACCGGTTCGACCACGTGCACGGCTCCTGTCTTCCGGGCCCCGGGCTGTTCCGCTCGAAGCTGCTCTTGACCAATGATCGCACGAGTTCTACGGTCTAGAACTAGAACGTACTAGTTCGCTTCGACCTCCCCCTTCCACTGCACTGGAGCGCACCCATGTCACTCACCGAAGCCGCAGCCGTCCACTCGACGGCGCCCGCTTCCCACTCGGTACGCATCGCGTTGATCGGTGCCGGACGCATCGGCTCGAATCACGCGGAGATCGTGGCCCGCCTGGTCTCGGGGGCGTCGCTCGTCGCGGTCAGCGACCCGGTCGGCGAGGCCGCGCAGCGTCTCGCCACCACGTTGGGGGCGCCGCTCGCCACCACGACCGTCGACGACGTCCTCACCAGCGACGAGGTCGATGCGGTGCTGATCACCGCCCCCGCGCGGAGTCACACGGACCTGGTCGTCGCGGCCGCGGCCGGCGGCAAGCACGTGTTCGTCGAGAAGCCGATGGCAGTGACCCTCGCCGACGCCGACCGCGCCATCGCGGCGGCCGCCGACGCCGGCATCGTCCTGCAGGTCGGGTTCAATCGCCGATTCGCTCCCGGATTCGCCGCCGCCCGCGCCGCGATCGACGCGCAGAAGGTCGGAACCCCGCAGTTGCTGCGTTCGCTGACCCGCGATCCCGGGCCGTACACCGCCGATCCGGCACGTGTTCCGCAGTGGACGATCTTCCTCGAAACGCTCATTCACGACTTCGACACGCTCTGCTTCCTCAACCCCGGCGCACGCCCGGTGCGGGTGCACGCGGTCGCCGACGCCCTGGTGCGACCGGACGCCAAGAGCGCGGGCCACCTCGACACCGCAGTGGTGACCGTTCAATTCGACAACGGTGCCATCGCCACGGCCGAGGCGAGCTTCAGCGCGCTGTACGGATACGACGTGCGCGCCGAGGTATTCGGCTCCGGCGGCATGGTCACCGCAGGCAGCGGGCTCAGCACCGACATGACCTATTACGGCCCCGCCGGGCTGCACGCCGACACCGCGCGCCGCGACACCGACCTCCTGCACTCCGCGTACGTGGGGGAACTGACCGCCTTCGTCGACGCGATCCGCACCCACACACCGGCCGTCGTCACAGGCCAGGACGCCCGCACCGCGCTGTCGATCGCACTCGCCGCCATCCGCAGCGTCGAGACCGGCTCCGCCGTCGACCTGGACGGGTGACACCGATGGCCACGTACACGCTCGCCGCCAGCGCCGAAATGCTCTACCTCGACCTGCCGTTCCTGGACCGCGTGCACCGCATCGCCGAACGCGGACTCCAGGTCGAGATCTGGGACTGGTCCACCAAGGACATCGACGCCCTCGCCGCCGTCGGCGCCGAATTCTCCTCGATGACGGGCTATCTGGAGGGCAACCTCACCGAACCCGACGGCATCGAGGCGCTGCTCACCACGGCGCAGCAGTCCCTCGATGTTGCGAAACGGCTCGACTGCCCGCGGTTGAACCTGCACGGAACCGGACTCGACAACCGGGGCCTGCCCGTCCGGCCGGTCGAAACGGTCACGCCCGCAATGTGGCTCACCGCCGCCGACACCCTGCGGAAGGTCGCCGAACTCGGCGAACAGGCGGGGCGGGTGTTCACGCTCGAGAACCTCAACCTCGCCGTCGATCATCCCGGTACCCCGTTCGCGACCGCGGCCGACACTCTCGCTCTCGTCCAGGCGGTCGACAGCCCACACCTACGCATGAATCTCGATCTCTATCATGCCCAGATCGGCGAGGGGAACCTCATCGAACTCGTCCGAAAGGCGCTGCCCTACATAGGGGAGATCCAGGTCGCCGACGTCCCCGGACGCTGCGAACCCGGAACCGGCGAAATCCACTACCCGGCTGTCGCCGCGGCCCTCCGCGACATCGGCTACACCGGCGTCGTGGGACTCGAAGGGTGGGCGGAGAACGATCCGGACGACGCGCTCGACGCGTTCGAGGCCGCCTTCGCGCACCCTTAGCGAAACCCGACGCCAGCTGCCCCGCTGTCACGCGGGGGTCATCGTCGGCGTTCGCGCGCCGATCGGTCGCTGCACGATCCCGTGGCCGGACAGGCGTCCGGTGTGGTGGGCCTCGATCATCCGCTGCTCCGCGCGCTGAGACCCGCGCAACGGCAGGGACGAGGCGGCCGCGGCGTCGAGGAGCGCGCGCAACACCGGTTGCTCGGCGGCCAGCGCTTTCCACGTCGCATTCAGAGGGGTGCCGTCCTCGACCGCCTGGTCGAGGCGGGCCGCGAGGTGATTGCTCCACCGGTGCTGAAGTGAGAGCAGGATGTTGTCGGCCGAGCCGAAAAGCTCTATCGCGCCGGGCACTTCGTCGAACCGCAACGCCAGTGCGGGGTCGGCGTGCGCCCGCGCCAGTATCTCTTCCAGTACCGCCCGGCGTGCGCGGAAATCGTTCCACGACATCTCGGCCACCTCCGTAGTTCCGCTGATGACGGCAACGCTACGGATTCGCGGCGGCGGTTTCGCCGTGCCACGGTCGCGTTCTCGTCTCCTACCGTGGGCGGAGGGTGTCTCCGCTCCGGAGAGGACGCGCTGTGGGTGGGTCTTCGCCTACGCTGGTCGTGTGCAGGTGACGGCATTTTTTCGTCGACGCGTGGCGGAGAGTGAGTACGACTACCCGCTCGCTGTGCCGGTGTTCGCGCACATCGCCGTCGTTGCCATCGCCGGTGCGGCTGTCGCGCAACGCGACGGCTTCGTGCCGCCGGGGTGGGTCCTGCTGTGTGGCCTGGTCGCCGCGGTGACCCCCGTTGCGGGAGACATGATCAGACCGGGGGTGGTGCTTCCGCGTCCGTTCCTGGCCGTCGTCGTCATCGCGGCGGCCGCACTGTTGCTCCTGCAGCAGCCCGACACCGCGTTCGACTTCGCTCCGCTCATCCTGGTGATCCTGACCGCCGAGGTCGCGGCAACGGCGTCACTGGCCGTCAGCCTCGCCACCTTGGCTGCCGCGATGGCAGTCCTGTCTGCGTTTGCACTGACGGGCCGACTCGACGGTGCGCCTTACGCTCTCGCCGGAGTCGTGCTGGGCTGGGCCTTCGGTTACCTGATGCTCACGCAGTTGCGCCTCCTTCACCAGGAGCGGGCCTCGAAGGCGATCCAATCCGAGCAAGCCGCCACCCGTGAGCGCCAGCGAATCGCTCGCGAGGTTCACGACGTCATCGCCCACTCGCTGAGCATCACGTTGCTGCATCTGACCGCGGCCCGTCGCGCGCTCGAGCAGGACCGCGACGTCGACGACGCAGTGGACGCGCTCTCCGACGCCGAGCGACTCGGGCGGCAGGCGATGGCCGACATCCGGCGCACCGTCGGGTTGCTCGACGCAGGTCCGGCGGGCACCCGCCCCGAGCCGGGTGTCGCCGATCTTCCCGATCTGATCGACGACTTCCGCCGTGCGGGTCTGCCGGTTGCCTTCGACATGCGCGGGGACCTCTCCGCGGTGTCCGGTGCAGTCGGTCTCGGCATCTACCGCATCACGCAGGAGTCGCTGGCGAACGTCGCCAAACACGCACCCGGTGCCAGTGCCGACGTGCGACTCACGATCGAGCCGGAACGCGTGACGCTGGAAATCCGCAACCCGACCCGAGACCGGGTAACCCCACCGAACGGCTCACTCGGTTCCGGTCTGCGGGGCATGCGCGAGCGCGCGGCGCTGCTCGGTGGCAAACTCCGCGCCGGCCCGGACGGCAGGGGATGGTCGGTGCGCGCCGCGGTCCCACTGCCCCGAGACTCCTGCCGGCCGGCGATCCTCCGTCACATCCCAGGGCTGTCGTGACGGGCCCGGAGATCAGGGTGCTGCTGGTCGACGACCAGGAACTGGTGCGGTCGGGGTTGCGCCGTATCCTGCGGCGCAAGGACGGCTTCGTGATCGTCGGCGAATGCGCCGACGGCTCGGAGGTGCCGGGCGCCGTGGCGGAGCACACCCCGGACGTCGTGCTCATGGACCTGCGGATGAAGAAAGTCGACGGGATCCGCGCGACCCGCGATCTCCGGTCGGGCGTCCAGCCGCCGCCGGTGCTGGTGCTCACCACGTTCGACGACGACGAACTGCTGTCCGGATCGGTCCGCGCAGGTGCGGCGGGTTTCATCCTCAAGGATTCGCCGGCCGAGGACCTGATACGCGCCGTACGCACCGTTGCCGAGGGTGGCGCCTGCCTCGACCCCGCGGTGACCGGACGCGTTCTCGCCACGTATCGCACCGTCGCGCCGTCGTCCGACGGCGGCAGCAGCCGCCTCGCCGAGTTGACCGCGCGAGAACTCGATGTGCTCGCGCTCATCGGGCGTGGGCACAGCAACAGTGAGATCGGGCGTGAGCTGGGTATCTCGGGCGTGACCGTCAAGAGTCACGTCGGGCACATCTTCCTCAAACTCGATCTCCGCGACCGCGCGGCCGCCATCGTGTACGCCTTCGATCACGGCATCGTCTCCCCGGGCGACACCGGGCCGGAGCGCGTTTCCTGACGCCGGGCCGCATTCTGCGCTTACTATTCGTTCACCCCCACGAAGGAATCGATCATGATCGCAATCGGTGTGGTTCTCATCGTCATCGGCCTGATCGTCAAGATCTCGTCACTGTGGATCGCAGGCCTCGTCGTCGGCGTCGTCGGCGTCGTTCTCCTGCTCGTCGGATTGCGGGGCCGCAAGGTCGGCGGACGACAGTACTGGTACTGACAGGCTCGCACGCAAGGCGCACACCGGCGACGAATCGCGTGGGGAGGAGGCCGAAGGTGAATGCGGGACTGGCCGTCGGCACTCATCCTCGGAATCACCACGTTACTCGACCCATCTCGTCGTCGCTCGCACCTGAAAGGGGCGGGCACTCCCAGTCACGTTGCGGCCGTGCCGTATCGAAGAATCGTGCGTGGTATGTGGTGCGCGGTTACAGTCGAGTGGGAACCGGTCACAGGGCCGGTGCGCGACCGGGGAGGGTGAGCGTATGGGGTCGGTGTCGAAGGTGCGGCGTCTCGGTATGGCCGCGGCGGTGAGTTCCGCCGCGAGCGGGCTGGCGGTCTTCGCGGGTTCGGGAGTGGCAGCGGCGGAGTTGCCGTCGCAGTGCGTCCAGTCCCAGAAGACGGTCACCTGCACGTATGCCGACAGTACCGGCGCAGTGTCTCCTTCCGGAGGCATTCACGGTGTGCCGCTGAGGATTCCGGACGGTGTCCGGAAGGTGCACATCGAGGCGGTCGGCGGCCGAGGCGGTGACAGTTGTTGCAGCACGGTCGCTTCCGGCGGCCGGGGAGCGGTAGCCGGTGGTGACGCGTGGCTCGTTCCGGGATCGACGGTGTACGTCCGGGTCGGCGAGAACGGGCACGGCGGCGGGTCGGACGCTCTGACGCAGGTCGAGGGCGGCGGGGGCAGCGGCGGCACCACCGACTGGCGCCGCAACACCACTCCGCCGAACATCAACGGCGGCGACGGGGGAGGTCTTTCGGCCGTCGTCCTCGATACCGGAAGGTCGAGCGTGCTGGTTCCGCATCGAATCGAACTGCCGCTGGTCATCGCGGCCGGAGGAGGCGGCGGCGCGTCGACCGCGAGCGGGATGGTGTCGCCCGGCGGCGATGCGGGAGCGCCGGGAGGCGGTGCGCGCGGCGGCGCGACACCGTCGGGCTACGGCTCGTTCGCGCAGGGCGGCGGACAGGGCGTGTTCGGATCCGACGGGTCGAGCCCGGCGGGGCTTGCCGGTGGTCCCGGATACGGCGGCAGCGCAGGAAGTTCCGGGGCGACGCTCCCGGCGGCCGTCGGTGACGGGATCGGGGCCGGGGGCGGAGGTGGGGCCGGCTGGTACGGCGGTGGTGGGGGCGCCGCCGGGGGACGGATCGGTGGCACCGGCGAGGCGAACGAGCCACCGGGCGGCGGAGGTGGCGGACTCTCCCTCGTGCCGTCGGGCGGCACGATCGGACTGTCTTCGACGGATTCGGTGCCCTCGGTCGTGGTCACCTTCGACCTTCCCTGAAAGGTGTGCCGGAGCCGCGGTGGGCCAACGGACCATGTATGCGTGAGTCGAAGTCACGGCAAATTGTTTCCGCAAAGTCTTGGCTGAGTCCAGAAAAGTAAGTCATAGTGGGTGGGTGCCGTCGATGCCGGATTACGCAGCGCTGCTGCGCGGGGCTGAGCTTCGCGTGACCCGCCCGCGGGTCGCGGTGTTGGAGGCCGTGCACGCGCGTCCACATGCCGATACGGAGACGATTTTCGGAGCGGTGCGCACCGTTCTGGAAGGGGTGTCCCGGCAGGCCGTGTACGACGTGCTGCACGCAGTGACCGCTGTGGGATTGGTGCGGCGGATTCAGCCGCCCGGCTCCGTTGCTCGGTACGAGTCGCGGGTCGGAGACAATCACCACCACGTCATCTGCCGGTCGTGTGGGGTCATTGCGGACGTCGACTGTGCCGTCGGCGAGGCGCCCTGCCTGACTGCGTCCGACGACAACGGTTTCCTCGTCGAGGAGGCCGAGGTCATCTACTGGGGTCTGTGCCCCGACTGCTCGACATCACAGACTTCTCGATCGAACCCATGACCACAGCCCAATTTGGTCTCTCCCGGAAGGAATGTTGTGTCCGATAGCTGCCCGGTCGCTCATGAGGGAAACACTCAGAGCACCAGTGAAAGTGAAAACCCCGTAATCCCGTCTCCCACTCCGGCGGCGAACCGCCCGAGGACGAACCGCGACTGGTGGCCGAACCAGCCGGAGCTGTCGGTGTTGCACGCCCACACGTCGAAGTCGAACCCGATGGGCGAGGACTTCGACTACGCCGAGGAGTTCGCCAAGCTCGACGTCGAGGCGCTCAAGCGCGACGTCATCGATCTCATGACGACCTCGCAGGACTGGTGGCCCGCCGACTACGGCCACTACGGCGGCCTCTTCATCCGGATGAGCTGGCACGCCGCCGGCACCTACCGCATCGCGGACGGTCGCGGCGGTGGCGGTCAGGGCGCCCAGCGTTTCGCCCCTCTCAACAGCTGGCCCGACAACGCGAGCCTCGACAAGGCCCGCCGGCTGCTCTGGCCGGTGAAGCAGAAGTACGGCAAGCAGATTTCGTGGGCGGACCTCCTCGTCTTCGCCGGCAACTGCGCCCTGGAGTCGATGGGGTTCAAGACCTTCGGGTTCGGATTCGGCCGCGAGGACATCTGGGAGCCCGAGGAGATGTACTGGGGTCCCGAGGACACCTGGCTGGGCGACGAGCGCTACAGCGGCGATCGCGAACTCTCGGGTCCGCTCGGGGCCGTGCAGATGGGTCTCATCTACGTGAACCCGGAGGGACCCAATGGCCAGCCGGATCCGCTGGCAGCCGCCCGCGACATCCGGGAGACTTTCGCCCGCATGGCGATGAACGACGTGGAGACCGCCGCGCTGATCGCAGGCGGCCACACCTTCGGCAAGACCCACGGCGCAGGCGACGCCGACCTGGTCGGTCCGGAACCGGAAGGTGCCCCGATCGAGCAGCAGGGCCTGGGCTGGAAGAGTGCCTACGGCACCGGCGTCGGCAAGGACGCGATCACCAGTGGTCTCGAGGTCGTGTGGACCCCCACACCGACGAAGTGGGACAACAGCTTCCTCGAAGTCCTGTACGGCTACGAGTGGGAGCTGACCAAGAGTCCCGCGGGTGCCTGGCAGTGGACCGCCAAGGACGGCGCGGGCGCGGGCACGATCCCCGACCCCTTCGATTCGTCGGCGGGGCGTGCTCCCACGATGCTGACCACGGACCTCTCCCTGCGCATCGACCCGGCCTACGAGAAGATCACCCGGCGTTGGCTCGATCACCCGGAGGAGTTCGCCGAGGAGTTCGCCAAGGCGTGGTACAAGCTTCTGCACCGCGACATGGGGCCCGTCACGCGCTACCTCGGCCCGTGGGTTCCGGAGGCGCAGCTGTGGCAGGACCCGGTCCCCGCAGTCGATCACCAGCTGATCGGTGACAGCGAGATCGCCGCGCTCAAGGGCAAGATCCTCGACTCGGGCCTGTCCATCTCCCAGCTCGTGTCGACCGCCTGGGCGTCGGCAGCGACCCACCGCAGCACCGACATGCGTGGCGGCGCCAACGGGGCGCGAATCCGGCTTGCGCCGCAGAAGGATTGGGAGATCAACAACCCCACCGAGCTGGCCACGGTCCTGCAGACCCTCGAACAGATCCAGCAGGACTTCAACTCGTCCCAGTCCGGCGGGGTGAAGGTCTCGCTCGCGGACCTGATCGTGCTGGCCGGCGCCGCGGCGGTCGAGAAGGCGGCGAAGAACGCCGGCCACGACATCACGGTCCCGTTCACGCCTGGGCGTACCGACGCCACGCAGGAGCAGACCGATGTGGAGTCGTTCGCCGTACTCGAGCCGAGGGCCGACGGGTTCCGCAACTACCTCCGAGAAGGGGAGAAGTTGCCTGCCGAGGCACTTCTGGTCGACCGGGCCTACATGTTGAACCTGACCGCTCCGGAAATGACGGTTCTCGTCGGCGGCCTGCGCGCACTGAACGCCAACTTCGGCCGAACGAAGCACGGCGTCTTCACCGACCGGCCCGAGGCGTTGACCAACGACTTCTTCGTCAACCTCCTCGACATGGGTACGCAGTGGAAGGGCTCGGCCTCGGCGGAGAACGTCTACGAAGGCACCGATCGTGTCACGGGTGACGCCAAGTGGACCGCCACCGCCGTCGATCTCGTCTTCGGTTCGAACTCGCAACTGCGCGCTCTCGCCGAGGTGTATGCCACCGACGACGCGCAGCAGAAGTTCGCGCAGGACTTCGTATCTGCCTGGAACAAGGTGATGAACCTCGACCGGTTCGACCTCGACTGATCACGGTTGATCGGCCCCGGCCGATCAGCCGTCACCTGGCCCGGCACCCGCGAGTTGATCCTCGCCGGGTGCCGGGCCAGATTTGTGACGAATGTCAGAGGTGTGGGAGCGCCGCGGTGAGAAAGACTGTGCCGGCGGCGATTCCGAAAGCACCGGTGAGAATGCCCAGCAGTGCTTCCAGAGACTTGGGCTCGCTTCCTTCGACGGCAGGGTGGTGGTTGGCGGCGATGCCGGCAGCGATGGCGCAGACGCCGAGAACGATGCCGAATCCGAACGTCCAGAACATTACTATCGACAGTGCCCCCAGCATGACCGAGATGTCGCTCCAGTGTTCGCCCTGCAGGTGCTGTGGTCTGGCGAGCCGGGAGAATCGTGCCGGGGGGGCTGTCGGGATTGTGTCGCGACGATCCGTTGTGGACTTCCAGCAAAGATCGGGTCATCGGCCGAGCCTCGGCGAGTCGATCGGAACGCAGCACAGCAACACACCTCCCGTGATCGTCAAAATGGCCCGCCACCTCGGCGAGCACCTCAATCACTGTGCAGAAGAAATTTAGCACTCGGCAATCTTGAGTGCCAGTTCCGGTGGTGTCAGCCGAAACCTGGATGGCCGCTATCGAATGGTTACTGCGTCGGAAGCTGGTCGTTCGGACGCCGCGGTGCTAAATTCCGGATTGCACAGTGGGCCGCGCCCGCCGCCGTGACGGGTGCGCAGGAATTCGGGAGGTGCAGTGCTGTGCGTCGAGAAGAAGACGGATCGTCGAATCAGAGTGCGCAACGTCGCGTTACGGAACTGCGCGAGGACGAGCCCATCCGGTGGCCGGACCCCAGTCCGCTCAGCAGTTGGTGGGATCGGGTTGTGTGGGGTGCGCGGGGGTCGACGACATGACGAGCCCGTCGTCCGACGCAGGGTTCAGCCGGTCGACAGCCTCTCCGCGTTTCGAACCGCGGTCTCGAGGTGCCTGTCCGCGGTGCTCAGGTCGAGCCGGGCATCGCTGAGGCTGTCGATCACCTGTTCCTTCGAAGCGCCGTCGGTTGTGCGGTCGAGTGTGTCGAACGCGTCGGTCAACTCCTTGATGCGGTTCTCGAGTGCTTGCAGATCGAAGCGCAACCGAGCGGTGCGCTCCACCAGGTCGTCGACGTCCACGGCTGCCCCTTTCATCCCCGGACGCGCTGTCGCATCACCACTACGTCCGTCTACCCGTGGATCCGAGCGTGAAACCCGGCAGCGAGTGGCTGCCTATCGATACACCAGACCGCCGTCGATCAGTCCCGCCTGCCCGGTCATGTAGTCGGAATCCGGCCCGGCCAGATACGACACGTACGCGGCGACGTCCTCGGGTGTCTGCGCGCGTCCGAGGGCGATGCCGCCGACGAACTTCTCGAACGTGGCGCCCTTCGGTGCGCCGGTGAGGGCCGAGAACCGCTCGTCGATGGTGACCCACATGTCGGTGCCGACGACGCCGGGGCAGTAGGCGTTGACGGTGATGCCGTCGGACGCGTACTCCTTCGCCGCGGCCTGGGTGAGTCCGCGGACGGCGAACTTGGTCGCCGAATACACGCCGAGCATCGGGAATCCCTCGTGGCCGGCGATCGACGACGCGTTGATGATCTTTCCACCATGTCCCCGTGCTCGGAACTTGGCTGCCCCGACTTGGATTCCCCACAGCACGCCTTCGACGTTCACGGCGAGGATGCGTGAGACCTCCTCCGGTGTCACGTCGGCGATCGGGTTGACCTGGGCGATTCCCGCGTTGTTGACGATGATGTCGAAGCCGCCCAGTTCGCGCTCGGTCCGGTCGACAGCAGACTGCACCTGATCGCGATCCGTCACGTCGGCGACCAGTGAGATCGCCTTCACGCCTACCGCCCGGACCTCGTCGGCCACCGCATCGACCCGGTCGCCGTTGACGTCGACGAGCGAGATGTCGGCGCCGTCCGACGCCAATCGCAATGCGATCGCGCGTCCGATGCCCTGGCCCGCGCCGGTGATCAACGCGACTTTGCCCTTGATGCTCATCCCTAGCTCCTGTCCATCGTGACGGTCCTCACACGAGAGCCAAGCATCGCCAGGGCGGGTATTCAAGGGTTGCAGTCGGTTGCACTGCTGCCCCGCCCGCTGTCGATTACGTTCGCTCCCAATCGAAGTGGGTGGAACCCGGCTCTGGTCGAGCGCTCGCATCCCCGGTAGGCTCGGCCGGGTGAGTACCACCGGTTCGGTTCGACACCGCCTTCCCGCGGTCGGCTCGGGCGTCGATCTACCCCGGCACGCGAGGTTGTTGAGTCAAGTGCACGATGCCGTGCTGTCGGGACGGCAACCGCCCGCGCAACCGCGCGACGTCGTCGGCCGGTCGTGGTCGCGGCTACAAGCGGACGGGGTCAGCCCCGACCGCTGCGAGGACGTGGTGCTCGCCGACTATGCCGAGGTCGAGGCCCGGCGTACGCGAACTGCCCTGCGATCGGTCCTTCCCGAGCTTCGCAACGCGTTGACCCAGGTGGCGGAAGACGCGAACTTCATCGTGGTGATCGCGGACGCCGACGGGGTGGTGCTGTGGCGCGAAGGGTCACGCGGCGTGCGAAAGGCCGCCGACGCGCTGGGGTTCATGGAGGGCGCCCGTTGGTCCGAGAGGTCGGTGGGCACGAATTCCATCGGAACAGCGCTGGTGGAAGATGCTCCCGTGCAGCTGTTCTCGGCAGAGCACTACGCACGGTCGCACTGCGGGTGGTCGTGTACCGGGTCTCCGGTGCACGATCCACGCAGCGGCGAGGTACTCGGCGTCGTCGACATCAGTGGCTCGGCGATGTCGGTTCATCCGACGACGGTGGCACTGGTGCAGACGGCGGTCCGGTTGGCCGAGGCCACACTGTGGCAGGAGCACACGATCACTCGCGAGAAGCTCCGCGGTCATGCGGCACCGGTGCTCGGGGCGACCGCCGGTCCGGCGCTCGTGGTGGACCGGCACGGCTGGGTCGCCGACGCCCGCGGGCTCGCCGTTCCCGACCGGGTGTCACCCCCGTGCCCGGGCATGCCACTGCTCGTGCCCGGGTTGGGGCTGTGCATGCCGGAACCGCTCGGTGACGGCTGGCTGGTGCGACGCGGAGGCAGACCGACGACCATCGCAGTGGAACTCGATCTCGGTGACACCCCGCGAGCAACGGTGCGAGGCGACACGAGCTGGACCCGAGCCCTCTCACCCCGCCACGCGCAGATCCTGCGACTGTTGACCGAAACAGGTTCCGCCGGAATCGATGCCGCGTCACTGAGTGTGGCACTGTTCGGTGACCGCGACCACGTGGTGGCCGTGCGCGCCGAGATCTCCCGTCTCCGGAAGAGCCTCGGCCCCGTTCTGTCCACCCATCCCTATCGGTTCGCGGACGGCGTCGACGTGCACGTCGTCGGTTGACGCGAAGCTCCGAATCGAGGTGGCTGACGCCGCGCCGATGACCCGAATCGTTGATTACGGGCCGACACTCCTGTCGGGTTCGACGGCTGCGAGATGAGTGAGAGGGTCCGCGAGGTCGCGGCCGTGGTGGGCCAT
>NZ_LTCZ01000369.1:0-1312 GCF_001583455.1 Rhodococcus sp. LB1
CTTGCCCGCCGCTACCCTCTGGACCGGAGCCGCCGCCACAGCCGTCTTCTTGGCAGCTGTCTTCCTCGCTGCCGCCTTCTTTACCGTCGCCGGTTTAGCCTCCGCCTTCTTCGCATGAGCGTCATGGAAAGCTTGCTCGATCTCGGCCGGAATCCTTCCGCGGGAGGACACCTCGCGGCCATCTGCGATCGCCCACGCACGAATCTCCCTGTTCGCCGTCTTCGCCGGACCTTTACTCTCCACTGCCTCTTTCACCGGAATCTTGGCCGTGACCGGCTTCTTTACGGCCGCCTTCTTCCCGGTCGGCTTCACCGCGGCGGTGTTCGTCGCGACTGCTTTCTCCGCCGGAGCCTTGTTCTCCGCTGTCCTTCTGACCGGAGTCGCCCCGGCGGTCTTCTTGGCAGCTGTCTTCTTCGCTACCGTCTTCCTTACCGGCGCCGGTTGGACCTGAGCCCTCTGCATCGGAGCGTCATGGAAGGCTTGCACGATCTCAGCCGAAATCCGACCTCGGGAAGACACCTCCAAACCCTCCCCGATCGCCCACTCACGAATCTCCTTGGTCGTTTTCTGCGCTGGAGCCTTGCTCGCAGCCGCCCTCTTCGCCGGAGCCTTTCCTCCGACTACCTTCTTCACGGGCCGCTTCTTCGCAGCCGCCGTCTCCGCAACGATCTTCTTCGCAGCCGTCTTCTTTGCCGGCGCCGGTTTGACCTGAACCTTCTTCGCCTGAGCGGCATCGAATGCTTGCCCGATCTCGGCCGAAATCCGACCTCGGGAAGACACCTCCAAACCCTCCCCGATCGCCCACTCACGAATCTCTTTCGTCGTCTTTTGCGCCGAACCTGCTGAACCCCTCGGTGATACCGCCATACTTTTCTCCCTATTCGCCGGGCGACCGTCGATCGCACACAGTATCGGCATTTCGGCCCTCTCACCGCCAGCAGATCGAAACGGCAAGTAATCACACGCGGGCTGCCCTGATTCCCGAGGACCCGTGCCATCACCCTTGTCGTCCAGCACAAACATACAGAGCACCATCTGTCGACGGTGCCGACTCCAGCAGGACCACTGCGGCCACGCAGGCCAGGAACTTCTTCCGCCGCGAGAATGACGAATGCGAATATTCTTGCACTGCATCCAATTACAACGACCAGCGGTCAGCCCAGCGGGACCTCCGCACATGCACCGAAGGCCACGAGACTGCCATAAAACGAAACGCAGCTCAAGAACGAACAGCGGCGGGAAAGTGTCGAGCCCGCAACCACGGCCGGGAGGAAAGCGAGAGGGCCACACCGGCGACCCCATTCTCGCATTA
>NZ_LTCZ01000370.1:0-1917 GCF_001583455.1 Rhodococcus sp. LB1
GTACATAATTCTAGCCTAAATATGTGCCTGTGCGGTCGGGCGCGGCGTATGCCGGGACCCCCCGGCTGCCTCCGACAGCCCGCAACCCCTCGCCGACCCCGCCGGCGGCGGTCTCAGCTCATCGGCGCGACGGGGATTCCGTTGAGGATGAGGATCTTCTCCACCACTGCCGGCGACGCCGAGCGTCGATGCCGCTCCGCGGAAACACATCGACCTCACGCGACAAAGTCGCGTACTCCGGCAACTCCGTTTCGTCGTAGGTCCCGAGGATCGACTGGGAGCCGAAGACAATCACCTGACCCTCGTCGAGGTTCGCGCAGGCTGCCTTGATGACCTGCTCGAACTCCTCGCGGTTCACTTCAGGACGAGCTCACGCAGATCATCGAGGACCTTCATGCGATCATCCTCGGTCAGCAGCACGTACAGAGGGGAAAGGTTGCGCATCTCGTTCCCGGTCTCGTCGTCCGACTCGACGATCTGACGAAGGGTCTCGACGTCGTTGTCCTCGACGATTCGTTCCCACCGATCCAGGAAGTCGGTGAAGTACGGGCTGCGACTGACATGCTCGCGGACACTCTGAAGACTGCGGCGTACGCGGACGGTGTCGAGGGGCAGATGCTCGCGCTCGACCTTGTTCAGGATCGCGGTCTGCATGAGCTTCTGCCGGGTGACCTTCATGTTGACGACGGTCATCTCCCGCTCCCTCATTACTTCAGGCCAACTACCGCTGCGGACGGTGCCCACAGTGTCCGGGTCCGGCCACCGTTTTACGCAGGTCACCCCACGCCCACACATGCGACGACCCGACCTCCCCCCGCCTGAACGAACAAGCGCTCACAAGACCCTCCGCGCTACCGCGATCACCCCCGATAGCGTCACCCGCCGGACGACGGCAGCCACTCCCCAACCACCCGGAGATTCCCAGAGAAATTCTGTGCCGCCACGCCACCACGGCAGGATCAGGCGGCCGTCGAGCCGTTGCGTTCGAGCCTCTCGGCGATCCACACCTTGATCAGCGACTGCCGGGTAACCCCGAGACGAGTCGCCTCACGATCCAACGCTGCGATCATCCACGCCGGGAAGTCGACATTGACACGCCGCTGCTCCTCGCCCGGGCGCCGGGCCCTGGCCGTATCGAGCGCGAACGTCACGTCCTCGCCGGCATCAAAACGCTCGTCGAACTCGTCAGCCCTCATAAAGCGCCACCTCTCCCTCACGTGAGCGCCGAACCGCGATGATCCGGGTCCGGTCCGCACGATAGGTCACCACCGCGGACCACCATTTTCCGTCAATCACCCCGATCACCAGCCACCTGGAGCTCATCCGTAGTTCTCGCGGGCACCTCGAGCCGGTGAGGATCTCGCCACAGTGCCTGCGCCGACAGAAAATCGATGCCGTGCTCGGCCAGGTTCGCTTCGCTCTTGTTCGGATCGAACTCAAACCCAGACATGTATAGAAACTATTCCATTTTGGCTGGAGGAGTTCCCCGCTTTCCCACCCCAGCTCAGGCCCGAAACCAACACGTACGACTCGACACCGGCGGCATCGGAACCAGAGCCGATCCAGCGAATGGCGCCTCGAGCGATCAGTGACCTCCCCCGGCGCACCCGTCACTTCGCGCTGGAGCGGACCGCGGGGTGGGTCCGGGTCCGGGTCCTGACGTTTCCCGTCGCCTGCCGCCGCCACCGCGGGCGGACTGGTAGACAGACCAGGTGTGGTGGAACGCTCGGATCAGGAGGCCTCGATGCCGCGACCATCAACATGGGTGAGCACCACGGCGTCAGCCCTCGGTGCGGAGCTGGCACGGATCGGTCTGACCGTCCCCACCGACCGACTCGAGGACCTGCTCACCGACCGAGTCGCCGCCGTCGCGGAGCAGATGCGCATCACCGAACGCACCGCCCGCCGGTACTTCGA
>NZ_LTCZ01000371.1:0-826 GCF_001583455.1 Rhodococcus sp. LB1
AATACCGCGCGTCGGGTTGGCCGGCGCGTCGGCGGGCGCCGGCACGTGCAGCGCACCAAGGAACCCGGCGAGGACCTCAGCCGCATCGACACGAGTGACCGGCGCATGATCGGCCGGCTCCCCCTCCACCCAGCGCACGATCGTCCACGTGTGCTCGAACAGGCCCGACGGTGTGCCAAAACGCACCGGAGTCGGCGTAGGCAGCGGCAACCGGCCCGCCAACACCGGCAACCACCTCTGCTCAACGCGCAGCAAAGCAGGCGCACGCTCGGTACGCGGCAACCGCACCGCCAACTCCTCCCCAAACGCCATTGCTGGTTATCCCAACCCCCCTCCACATCTCGGAGCTCAAGGCCCGCCAGATCCGGATGCTGATCCCGCAGCAACGCCCGCACCAGGCCCTGCCCGAACCTGACCTCGCCCATCAACAAGCCTCCGATCGCTGCCGACAAGCGACTCACTGCCGACAGTCCGGTGGACAGCTACACCATCAAGCTACGGATGCGCTCGAGGTTCGCCTCGATCGGCTCCATCGCGTCCACCGTCAGGTGGGGCACGGTCAGCGGTGACGATTCCGCCCGCGACCGTTGAACGTGAGCCCAGTCGACCTCATGCCAGCCCGGGATGTTCCGCTGTCGTCCTTCGACTCGGCGGCGGTGCTCGGCCTCGTCGCTACAGACACATTCGACTACGTGAAGCCGGATCCCGTACTTGTCGGCCACCCTTTGCCATCTCAGCGCAACGGAGTCGTCGATCCGGCAGTCGACCACCGCACCCTGGTCGAGCATCAGCTGCCGCGTCATCAACGACTCGAGCATGCTGTGGT
>NZ_LTCZ01000371.1:856-1863 GCF_001583455.1 Rhodococcus sp. LB1
GCGGGTACGCCGAGGTCGCGGGCAAGCAGGTCCGCAAGGGTCGACTTTCCGGTACCGGAGAGTCCGGTGAACACGATCACTGGGTTGCTGCTCATACCTTGGATCGTCCTACAGCTGACAGCCTTACATCGTCTACCGACCTCTGGCCCCATGAACTACTCAGCGGCATAGCCGGCCGTGCCGATGACCGATCACCCGGGACGTGTCATAAGACCAGTTCAGATGATCTTTCAATACGGATCCTGCAGCCCACCCTCCAGGTGAGAGGTATCCGCGAGAGCGACCACCGCCCTGTTACGCCAGTAGTCGTCGTGCCGCAAATGGGTAATCGCCCCCGGCCTGGTCGCGAACGACGCGAACCCGACCGCATCCGTCGGCCGTGGGTGACGACGACGTGGTCGTGATCGCGGTCCGCCATCAACTCCCGCACACACGCTTGCACCCGTGTCGCGACCTCGCGTCGAGTCTCCGCACCTGGGACCGGTCCCCGGTGATCGAGCCGATCGTCATCCGGTGCCGGAATCTGCCGGCCGGACAACCACGCGTTCGGTCGCCCCTCAGCCTCCCCGAAACTGATCTCCCGCAACCGCGCATCCGCCCTGAGCTCAGCACAAAGTGCGTCGGCGAGGATCCGCGCAGTCTCCCCACAGCGTTCTAGATCGGACGTCGTAATCCGCAGCGGCCGCCCCACCTCCTCGCGGCGACGACACAGCTCCCGCGCAACCAATCTGGCATCACGACGTCCCCGCGGTGTCAGCCGCGAGTCGAACCAGCCGCCCACCAGATCACGCTCGGTGTGCTCAGCATGCGGATGCGTCACCACGAACAGCTCATGCATGAACTGCACCATAAACCCCACTCACACGAGGACACCGGGACGTGTCATCTTCCCTGGTCAGAGCGCTCTTCGAGTCCGCGGTTCTTGCCGTCCATCCAGGCGATCACGTCGAAGACGCGGAGCGCGGAGATCTCGTCGGGGAGGCCGGCCTCCTCCCGGATCGACAGCA
>NZ_LTCZ01000372.1:0-1249 GCF_001583455.1 Rhodococcus sp. LB1
CTCGGCGACCTCGAACTCGGCCTGACGGCCCCGCAGCCGCAGCATTGACCACCAGCTACACGCGTCCAGGAGGGACTGCTATGAGCACTACCGTCGGATTTCTGGGACTCGGCCACATGGGTGGTCCCATGGCGGCCAACCTCGTCAAGGCGGGGCACACGGTGGTCGGATTCGACCTCGCGTCGGCCGCACTCGAACAGGCAGTGAAAGACGGTGTCACCGTCGCTGATTCGGCCGTCGAGGCCGTGCGTGAGGTGGACGTCGTGATCACGATGCTGCCGAGCGGCAAGCACGTCCTCGGGCTCTACGCGGAGATCCTGCCAGCCGCGAAGCCGGGAACCCTGTTCATCGATTCGTCCACCATCGACGTCGCGGACGCCCGCGCGGCGCACGACGAGGCCGTCGAGGCGGGCCACCGTTCGGTGGACGCACCGGTTTCCGGTGGCGTCGTCGGCGCCACCGCGGGAACGCTCGCGTTCATGGTGGGCGGCACGGCGGACGACTTCGAGTCCGCGAAGCCGCTGCTCGACGTGATGGGCAAGAAGGTCGTCCACTGCGGAGACCCGGGCAACGGTCAGGCCGCGAAGATCTGCAACAACATGATCCTGGGCGTGTCGATGATCGCCATCAGCGAGGCGTTCGTCCTCGGCGAGAAGCTGGGTCTGAGCAACCAGGCCCTGTTCGACGTCGCGTCCAACGCGTCGGGTCAGTGCTGGGCGCTCACCACCAACTGTCCTGTGCCCGGACCGGTTCCGACGAGCCCGGCCAACAACGACTACCAGCCGGGTTTCGCGGCGGCGTTGATGGACAAGGATCTCGGTCTCGCCGCGAACGCGCTGAAGACCAACGGCGTCGAGGCCGACCTCGGGCTGCGTGCCGCCGAGCTGTACAGCCGGTTCCACGCCGCCGGCGGTGGGGGCCAGGACTTCTCGGCCATCATCAACGACATCCGCGACCGTTCTACCAAGGGAGACCAGTGACCGACTTCGAGACCATCCTGCTCGAACGCAAGGGCCGGGTGGGGATCATCACCCTCAACCGTCCGAAAGCACTCAACGCACTGAACTCCGAGCTGATGCGCGAGGTCGTGTCGGCGGTGGAGGAGTTGGAGAAGGATTCGGAGATCGGTGCCATTCTCATCACCGGTTCCGATCGGGCGTTCGCGGCGGGCGCCGACATCAAGGAGATGCAGCCCAAGTCGTACATGGACGTCTACCTGGACGACTTCTTCGCAGCATGGGATCGGCTC